>JADZAN010000001.1 GCA_020852815.1 Gemmatimonadaceae bacterium
GTTCCCATTCCGAACACGGTCGTTAAGCCCTACAGCGCCGATGGTACTCCGATCGAGAGATCGCGGGAGAGTAGGCCGTCGCCGGCACCCCTTCGCGGGCCGCATGGATCCCCATGCGGCCCGCGTTCTGTTTTCGGTGTACCTTCCATCATGACTCGCGCTGGCATCGTCACCGTCGTCGGACGCCCTAACGCCGGAAAGTCGACCCTCCTCAACCGGCTGGTCGGCGAAAAGCTCGCGATCACCAGTCCCAAGCCGCAGTCCACGCGCAAGCGCGTCGTCGGGATCCTCACGCGCCCGCACGCCCAGATCATCGTGCACGACACGCCGGGACTCCTCCATCCGCGCTACGCCCTCCACAAGGCGATGCGCAGCGAGGCGCTCGCCGCACTCGACGACGCCGACGTCATCGCGTACCTCGTGGATGGTGCACGCGGCGACGTCCAGCCGCTCATCGAGGTCGCGCGCCTCGATGCCCCGCCGCGCGCCCCGGTGCTGGTCGTGGTCAACAAGGCCGACCTCCTCTCCGCCGAACAGCGCCAACGCCTGGAGGCCGCCAACCCGGATGCGCTCTTCGTCTCTGCGTCCACTGGCGATGGGATCGACGCCCTCGAGGCACGCCTGGTCTCCTTCCTGCCGGAGAGTCCCTTCCTCTACGACGGCGAGGACATCGCCACGCAGAATCTCCGCTTCTTCGTGGAGGAACTGGTGCGTGAGACGGCGCTCGAGCAACTCGACGACGAGGTTCCATACAGCATCGCCTGCGAGGTAGAGGAGTTCCGGGAGGAAAGCGATCCGGTGTACATTCGCACCGTGCTGTTCGTCGAACGCGAGAGCCAGAAGCACATCGTGATCGGGCGCGAGGGGGAGAGAATCCGCGCGATCGGAACGGCGGCGCGCGCGAAGATCGAGTCACTCGTGGGCGCGCGCGTCTTTCTCGATCTCTGGGTGAAAGTGCTCGATAACTGGCGGCGCAACGAGCGCTCGCTCAAGCGGTTCGGCTTCGTGATTCCCGAGGATTCCACGTCGTGACGCTCTCCCCGAAGTTGCTGGCTGTCCTGGTCTGCCCGCGCTGCAAGGGAGCGCTGGAACACCGCGAGGAGGAGGCGGTACTCCTCTGTCCGGCGTGCAAGCTCCGCTATCCGATCCGCGACGGAATCCCCATCATGCTCACTGATGAGGCGACGCCCGCTTAGGCGCCTTCGTCAGACTGCCGTCCACGTCCTGATCGTCGCCGCGCAGATCGCGACGCTGTGCGTGATGCTGTTCGGCTCGCGTCGCGCGCAGGCGCAGGGCGGGACGGCAGACCAGGCGGCCCTCTTCCTCCTCCTTCCCGTCTCGGCGCGGGCCGTGGGAATGGGGCAGGCGATGATGGCGGCGAGCGGGACCGGCGACGGCGTCTGGTGGAATCCCGCCGGCGTTGCCGGCGTCAGGCGCGGCGACGCGGCGCTTCATCATTCGCAGAGCGTGATTGGCACGAGCGAGGCGCTGACTGTCAGCGCAGCCTCGTCGCCGCTCGGCGTCTTCGCCATAAGCGCCAACATCCTCGACTTCGGCGGCGATATCCCCGCGGTGGACAACCAAGGTAACGTGGTAGGTAAGATCCTTCCGCGAAACCTTGCCGTGATAGGCACTTACGCCACGACGATCAGGCGCCGCCTCACAGCCGGCGTCTCCTACAAGCTCGTCCAGTTTCGCTTCGACTGCGAGGGGCTCTGCCCATCGCTCCCCACCAGCCAGTCCTCGACCAGCGCGCTCGACTTCGGCGCACAGTTCGCGCTGCCGACGCGGATCCCGGTGACTGTAGGCGCCGCGGTTCGGAATGTCGGCGTGCGGTTGCCATCGGACGAATCGGGAGAGTCCGACCCGCTCCCGACGCGATTGCAGGTGGGGGCATCGGCGCGATACGTGATTCCCTCGCAGTACGCGGACGATGCCGAGGTCACAGTCTCTGCTGACGTCCTGGACGACTTCCCGCTGGAGAAGCCGCTTCCTCGTGTTGGCGCTGAGTTCGGATGGGAGAAGACCGCCTTCCTTCGGGCCGGCTATGTCTTCTCGTCGGGATCCACCGAGTCGGGGGGGCCCACGCTGGGCATCGGCTTCGTTGCTCGGCGACTCGTCATCGACTTCGCTCGTGTGTTTGCCGGGCTCTCGGCAGACGCGGGGCAGGCGCCGACCTATCTTTCGCTCCGTCTCTCGTTCTGATCGATCGCTGACGGGGACGACGAGCCCACGGACGCCCGCCGAACGCGTCGGGAGCGGGACGACGCGTCTGTCACCGAACGCGAGGCAGATCGTCTGGACGGTGAGGGGTCGGACGAGACGACTGAACGATCCCGGCGTGCTGTCGAAGGTCGACGCGAGACGGAAGGTGCGACGACACAAGGATTTGCCCGCTTTGACGAGACCTCCCCCGCCGGGTATCTTGCGCCCGACCCGCTCACCCCGCCTCTAGCGTGCCGCTCCCAACCGCGATGCTGTTCGCCCCGCGAGGAGAGAAGCTCCCCGCGGCAGTGGCGACGTGGGTGCGGGACCGGGAGTTTGCCCTCGGCGAGGTCGCGACGGGTGACGAACTGCTGTCTATCGCACTGAGGAGTCGCCCCCGCCTGGTCGTCTTCGACGCACGAGTTGAAGCGGCGGACGCCGAGCTGTGGGATGCGTGCCGGCGCCTCAAGTCGGACTCGTTCACGGGGATCGTGCCGGCGGTCGTGCTCGTGGGGGGACAGGCAGGGGCGTTCGAGAGCGCGCTGGCCGCCGGCGCCGACGAGATTCTCCGCGCCAATGTGTCGGAGCTGGAGATCGTGCAGCGCCTCGACCTCCTCCTTCGTCGCTCTGACCGCGACGTGTACGTGCATCCGTCGACGCGCCTCCCCGGGACGGTCGAGATCGAGGGCGAGATCGCGCGGCGCATGGGGCGGCGCGAGCTGTTCGCCGTGTGTTACGCCGACCTCGATCACTTCAAGGAGTACAACGACCGCTACAGCTACTACGATGGCGACCGTGTCATCCGGCTGCTGGCCAAGCTGCTGCACGACGTCGTGAAGGGGATGTGCGGCGAGCGCGGCTTCGTGGGGCACATTGGCGGCGACGATTTCATCTTCATCATTCCGGCGTCGGAGCTGAACGACATCTGCACGGAGATCGTGACGGTCTTCGACATGCTGGTGCCGTACCAGTACTCGGAGCAGGATCGGCGCGCCGGCTACTTTTTCGGGAAGGACCGGCGCGGACAGTTGCACCGCGTGCCGCTCATGACGCTCTCGATCGGGGTGGTGACGAACGAGCGCCGCACGTTCCAGACGGCGGCGCAGGTGGCGGAACTGGCGACCGAGATGAAGGGGTATGCCAAGACGCTTGCCGGGTCGGTATATACTGTGGATCGTCGGACGGACGCGGTCGCGCCTGGAGGTGAGGTGACGCCCCCCCGTCCGCAGCGAACCATCAGCGTGATTGACGAGTCATGAACGTCTCGTGCCCGGATTGCCACTCCGTATTTCGCGTCGATCCCGCCAAGGTGACGGGTGCCAACCTCCGTGCGCGGTGCTCGATTTGCGGCGGCCTGATTCCGGTTGGTGCGAGCGTTCGGTGGGCGGACGAGTTCCCGAGCTCCACGGCGCGCGCGCCTGAAGCGATACCCGCACGCGCCGAGCGGGAGTCGTCAGCCGCAACGCCGTACGCGCCGCCGATTGTTGCAGCTGACGCACCGACGAGTGCCGCCGCGCCGCCGGCCGCCGACGTTCGCGATGCGGCCAGTGCGGCCAGTGCGGCCCATGCGGCCACTTCGAACGCCGCCGGCGCTGCGTCCGTGCGCGATGTCGCGCCGTTGGCGGCGATCCCGTCAGAGCGCGCACCGACGCCGCCTGTCGCGCCGGACGTTCGTGTTGCGCCGGATGCGCGCGTGGCACCGGCGCGGGAGGGACGGGAAGCGTTAGGCGCCAGCGGCGCGGTTCCGCCCTTTGTGCCGTCTCGCCGTCCGACGCCAGTGACGCCCGCACTCGGCGCGCCGCTCGTGGGCCCTCCTGCGGTGCCTCGCGTGGCGGTTCCGCCGTTCGCACCGGCGAGCATCCCCGCGGCGCCGCTCGTGTCGACTCCGGATTCCGCGGTGCCGTATGCACCTGCGCCGGTCCCTGCCGAGAGCGCGCCGGCGCCGGTTCCTCCCGCGGCAGCGGCGCCTGTTTCGCCAGCGCCAGGGGCGTCTGCGTCGTTGACGTCGCCCGCCGCGCCCGCGTCTCCCGCGTCTCCCGCGCAATCGACGCCTCGGCGGCCGATCAACCCGTTCTTGTCCAACGATCCGAACCAGAAGGCGCGTCGCCTCGCGCGCGCGCTGGTGTCGGACATGGTGGCGTACCATCCGCAGAAGCGAGAGGAAGGCTCGCGCGCGGGGACGCTCAAGCAGCTCTTTCGCGAGGAGATCAAGAAGAGCTACGAGGAATACGTGGAGCAGGTGGGGCGCGAGTTCGCCGAGAGCACGACGCACTTCCAGGAAGCGCTGAACGACGTGCTGGCCGGGGGGAAGCGGCTGTTCTAGGGCAGGGGTGGCGTCGCGCGGGGTAGAACGCCGGAGCGGAGGCCACTATCTTCCGAACGCAGCAAGGCGAACACCGGACGGGCCGTTCTCCGCAGGGGAGGGCGGCTCGACTTACATGCGGACTCGCGGAGAGCACACACCGATGGCCGACACCGAACGCGCGCGCACCCTCGCCGGATATGACGAGCGGTTGACCGAGCTGCGGAGGTATCTTTGACCTCGCCGGCAAGCGCGAGAGCCTAACGGCGCTCGAGCACCAGATGACAGGCGCCGGATTCTGGGACGACCAGGAGCGCGCGCGCGACGTGGTGCAGCGGGTCAAGGCGCTCAAGGGGTGGATCGAGCCATTCGACCGGATCGAGGGACGCGTGCGCAGCGCGGCCGAACTCGACGAGCTGTTGGAGGCGGAGCCCGATGACGAGATGCGGCGAGACCTCGACCAGGAGACGTCGTCGATCGAGTCGTCGCTGCGGGAGTACGAGCTTCGGTCGCTGCTGCAGGGGCCCGACGACTTCCGCGACGCGCAAGTGGAGATCGCGGCGGGGGCGGGCGGGACGGAAGCGATGGACTGGGCGCAGATGCTCCTGCGCATGTACACGCGCTGGGCCGAGCGTCACGGGTTCTCGATCGAGATCCTCGACATGTCGGAGGGCGAGGAGGCGGGGATCAAGGGAGCGGTGGTCGAGATCAAGGGGCAGTATGCGTACGGCTTCCTGCGTCCGGAGACTGGGGTCCACCGCCTGGTGCGCATCTCGCCGTTCGACTCCAACGCCCGCCGGCACACGAGCTTTGCCTCGGTCTTCGTCTATCCCGTGGTGGACGAGGAGATCAACATCGAGATCCGCGAGGAGGACATCAAGATGGACGTCTTCCGGGCCAGCGGAGCGGGCGGTCAGCACGTCAACAAGACAAGTTCGGCGGTGCGCCTGACGCACATTCCGAGCGGTGTCGTCGTCTCGTCGCAGCAGGAGCGATCGCAGTTCAAGAACAAGGCGACGGCGATGAAGCAGCTGAAGAACAGGCTCTACCAGATCGAGGCAGACAAGCAGGCGGCCGCGAAGGCCAAGCTCGACGCCACCAAGTCCGACGTGTCCTTCGGGAGCCAGATTCGCAGCTACGTCTTCCAGCCGTACACCATGGTGAACGACCACCGCACCGAACTGAAGATCCCCGATGTGCAGCGCATCATGGACGGCGACATCGACGCGTTCATCGAGGCGTACCTCAAGCAATTTGGCGCCGGCGCGCCGGGCGCCTCGGAGATGGCATGAGCGAGGACCTCAACTTTGTCCTGAAGGCCCGGCGCGAGAAGCTGGCGCAGCTCGAGTCGTTAGGCGTGGCGCCCTTCGCGTACGGATTTGACGCGACGCACGACACCGTGCAGGCGCTGCGCGCCCTGCCGGCCGGTGAGGAGGAGGGGCCGCGCGTGGCGGTGGCCGGCCGCATCGTGGCCTGGCGCCCGCACGGCAAGACGATTTTCGGGCACGTGGCCGACACGCACTCGCGCCTGCAGGTGTACTTCCGCAAGGACGAACTGGGCGAGGAGGTCTTCGCCCAGTTGGCGTTGTTCGACATCGGCGACATCATCGGCGTGGACGGGACGCTGTTCCGCACACGCACGGGCGAGACGACGGTGAAGGTCGCACGCGCCACGATGCTCGCGAAGTCGCTGCGCCCGCTCCCGTACGGCAAGGACGAGATCGTGGACGGGAAGGTCGTGCGGCATTCCGGCTTTGCCGACCCGGAGATGCGCTATCGCCAGCGCTACGCCGACCTGGCGGTGAACGCCGACGTGCGGCGCCGCTTCGTGGCCCGCTCGCGGATGATCACCGAGGTGCGCCGCGCGCTGGACGCGCTGGGCTATCTCGAGGTGGAGACGCCCGTGTTGCAGCCGCTGTACGGCGGCGCGGCGGCGCGCCCGTTCACCACGCACCACAACGCGCTCGACATGCCGCTCTACCTGCGGATTGCCGACGAGCTGTACCTCAAGCGCCTGGTGGTGGGCGGGCTCGACCGCGTGTACGAGATCGGCCACGACTTCCGGAACGAGGGGATCGACCGGACGCACAATCCGGAGTTCACGATGCTCGAGTTCTACGAGGCGTATGCCGACTACACCGTGATGATGGGGCGCGTGGAGTCGCTGCTCATTCGCGCCTCGGATGCGGTGCGGGGGGTGCTGTCGCCGGACGCGGTCGGTGCGGAGGAGCGATTGCTGCTGACGGACGAGGGGTGCGTCGACGTCCCGCGCTTCACGCCGCCCTTTCCGCGCATCGAGTGGGTCCCGTCGCTCAACCAGGCGCTGGGCGCCGATTGCATGAGGGCCGACCTCGCGTCGCTGCGGCAGATGGCGCACCGGATCGGCGTCCACAAGGTGGAGTCGCTCTCCCGCCCCAAGCTGCTGGACGAGATGTTCCAGGCGCTGGTGGAGTCACGGATCGACGCGCCGACCTTCGTGGTGGACTACCCGGTTGAGCTTTCGCCGCTCGCCAAGCCCAAGCGTGGCGTGGAAGGACTCACCGAGCGCTTCGAGCTGTTCGCCAAGGGAAAGGAATTGGCGAACGCCTTCAGCGAGCTCAACGACCCGCTCGACCAGCGCCGCCGCTTCGAGGCGCAGGCGCGGCTCAAGGCGGAGGGCGACGAGGAGGCGAGCGGCGTCGACGAGGACTATTTGCGCGCGATGGAGTACGGAATGCCGCCGATGGGTGGCGTTGGGATCGGGATGGACCGATTGTTCATGTACCTCTCGTCGTCGGCCAACATCCGCGACGTGATCCTCTTTCCCACGATGCGCCCCGAATGAGCGGGATCGAGTTCGACATCGCCTGGCGATACCTGCGCAGCCGGCGCGGGAGCAAGCTGCTGTCCTTCATTAGCGTGATCGCCATCGGCGGCGTGATCGTGGGCGTCAGCGCGCTGATCGTCGTCATGGGGGTGATGAACGGACTGCAGCGAGACCTGCGCGAGAAGATCCTCATCGGCTCGCCCGACATTCGCGTGCTGAGCTACGGCGAGGACCTCACGATCAACGACTGGCAGTCGGTGATGGCGCGGGTGAAGAAGGAGCCCGGGGTCACCGCGGTGGCGCCGTTCGTCCTCACGCAGGGGCTGCTGAGCACGGGACACGACTACGTGGAAGGGGCGTACGTCTCGGGCATCGAGCCGCAGTCGCGCGACGCGATCGACGTGACGAGCATCCGGCATCATGCGATCCAGGGCGACTTCCGCTTTGCCTCGTCGGACGGACTGCAGCGCGGCGTCGTGCTGGGAAAGATCCTCGCCTCGCGTCTCAACGCATACCCGGGCGACACGATCACGATCATGACGATCTCGGGGACCAAGGTGAACCGCGCCACGGGGACGTTTGTCCCGCGCCCGGTTCGCTTCGAGGTTACCGGGACCTTCGAGACCGGGATGTACGAGTACGACAATGCCTACGTCTTCATGTCGCTGGCGGCGGCGCAGGACATTGCGGGGCTCGAGGGCGCGGTCACCGGGCTCGAGGTGAAGACGACCGATCGCTGGAGTGCCCCCGAGATCGCGCCCGTGCTCGCCCAACGCCTGGGCTTTCCCTATCGAACCGTCGATTGGCAGGAGCAGAACTCGTCGCTCTTCCAGGCGCTCAAGCTCGAGAAGCTCGGCATGGGGGTCATCCTCCTCCTCATCGTCGTTGTCGCGGCGTTCAACATCGTGAGCAACCTGACGATGGTGGTCGCCGACAAGACGCGCGAAATCGGGATCCTCAAGGCGATGGGGATGACGGCGAAGTCGGTTCGAAGGGTCTTTCTTACGCAGGGGCTGGTGATCGGCGTGGCAGGGACAATGCTGGGGCTCTGCCTGGGACTGATCGTCTCGGTCGCGGTGGGGAAGTACAAGATCATCAAGCTCGACCCGGCCATCTATTTCATCGACCATCTCCCGGTCACCACCGAGTGGACCGACGTCCTGCTCACCGTGCTGGCGTCGGTCCTGATTGCCGGCCTGGCGACGCTCTACCCGGCGCAGCAGGCCGCGAAGCTGTATCCGATCGAGGCGATCCGGCACGAGTAGCCGCGTCAGGTGCGCCGCGCTTGGCGCGCCGGCCCGGTGACGCGGCAGAGCCGGCGGGAACCGGGTCTCGCCCGATCGGGCTAGTTGTGTACGTGGAGGGGTGCGTGCGAGCGTGAGGCACGCGGGGGTCGCCTATCGGGGCGACACATCCCGCGGAGGCGTCCTTGCGCAACAAATCCAGTCGCTGCCACGAGGGCGAGAACGGATGTCCGTGCTAGTTGGCGAGGGAATCGTCAAGTCGTACCGCGGGGGCGATGGCGGAATCCTGCACATCCTCAACGGGGTTCATCTGGCCGTGAAGCGCGGTGAGATGATTGCCATCGTGGGGACGTCGGGGGCAGGGAAGAGCACGCTCCTGCATGTCCTGGGGGCGCTGGACCGGCCCACCAAGGGGCGAGTCGTCGTGGACGGCGAATCGCTCGACGGTCGCTCGGACGAGGAGCTGGCGACCATTCGCAACCACAAGGTGGGGTTCGTCTTCCAGTTCCATCACCTGCTGCGGGAGTTCACAGCGCTGGAGAACGTGATGATGCCCGCCCGCATCGCGGGACGGGACGTGCGGACGGCGAGGAGCCGCGCCGAGGAGCTGCTGTCGCGCGTCGGGCTGAGCGGTCGCATGCACCATCGTCCCTCGGAGTTGTCGGGGGGCGAGCAACAGCGGACGGCGGTGGCGCGGTCGCTGGCGATGGATCCGGTCCTCCTGCTGGCGGATGAGCCCTCGGGGAACCTGGATCATGGGAGCGCCGAGCGGCTGCACGACCTCTTGGCGGAGCTGGGGCGCGACCTGGAGATTGGGATGGTGGTGGTCACGCACAACCGGTCGCTGGCGACGCGCGCCGACCGCGTGCTCCTGTTGGAGGATGGGGTGCTGGCCGAAACTGACGTGAGAGGAGTGGTTGCTTGATGCTCTGCGACGAGTGCCGCGAGCGCGATGCGAGCGTTCACCTGACCCAGGCTGCCGGGGGGGAGGTGACGCAACGTCATTTGTGCGCGAAGTGCGCGGCCGAGCAGGGGATCGAGTCGACCGTCACGACGTCACCCAAGCACGTCATCGGAGAGTTCTTGCAGGCGGTGCAGCAGCAGGCGAGCGCGGCCCAGGCCGACGCGGTGCGATGCACGTATTGCGCGATGACCCTGCGCGACTTCCGCGCGACGGGGCGCCTCGGCTGTTCTCGCTGCTACGCCACGTTTGAGCAGAGCTTGCGCGAGCTGCTCCGCCGGGTGCAAGGGAGCGCGACGCACGTGGGGCGGCGCTATGTCCCGCCGGCGGTCGACGTGCTGGAGAAGGCGACGACGATCGGTGAACTGCGCGACCGCCTGCGGCGCGCCATCGAGCACGAGGAGTTCGAGGTGGCGGCGACGCTGCGCGACCAGATCCGGGATGCCGAGTGATGCTGGACCTCGCACTGTTGCCGGATGGCGGGATGGGGTGGCTGGACGGATCGGGCGAGCACGCCGACGTCGTCCTGTCGACCCGCATTCGCCTGGCGCGCAACGTGGAGGGCTATGCCTTCACGGGGCGCGCGCGCGAGGGGGAGCGGCTGCGCGTGCTGCAGCAGGTGCGTGACGCCATGCCGCACGTGCCGGCGCTCAAGGGGGGCGTGGTGCTACGGGTGGATGAGATGGCGCCTAACGATCGCCAGTTGCTGCACGAGCGCCACCTGGTGAGCAAGGAACTGGCGGGGCTGGAGAGTGCGCAGCCGTTGCGCGGGGGCTCGGCGGTGGTGCTGGGCGAGGGGGTGGGCGTGATGGTGAACGAGGAGGATCACTTGCGTCTCCAGGCGTTGCGCAGCGGGTTGGAGGTAGCCAGGACGCTCTCGGTCATCGAGCGCCTGGACCGCGAACTCGGGGCCCGGCTTCCGTACGCGTACCACGACGACTTCGGCTTCCTGACCGCGTGCCCGACCAACACGGGAACCGGAATGCGCGCCTCCGTGCTCATTCACTTGCCGGGGCTCGTCTTGACCAAGGAGATCGCCAAGGTTCTGGCCGGGCTGCAGACGATGGGGTTGACCTATCGTGGGCTGTACGGCGAGGGGAGCGAGGTGGTCGGCAACTTCTTCCAGATTTCGAACCAGACGACACTGGGCCGGACGGAGGAGGAACTGGCCGATCACCTGGTGCGGGTGGTGCGGCACGTGATCCAGCGCGAGCACGAGGCACGGCGCGTGCTGTGGCGGGATGCGGGGTATATTATTGAGGACAAGCTGTGGCGGGCCTACGGGACGCTTCGCTTCGCGCGGAGCCTCACGTTCGACGAGGCGATGAATTACCTCAGCGGCGTGCGGCTGGCGGTGGGGCTGAAACTGATCAATGGGCTCAGTGTATACACGCTCAACAAGCTCCTGATTTTCTGCCAGAGTGCGCACCTGGCATATGCGGAAGGGCGCGCGCTGACCGAGAGCGAAGCCAATGTGGCGCGAGCGCGCTACGTGCGGCAGGCGCTCGAAGCCGAGGCGGACCCGGTTGCCTAACGGCACAACGGGAACCGAGCTGAGGGACTCATGAACGGCTATAACTTCACCGAGCGAGTGCGCAAGGTCCTCCAGATGGCGCGGGAGGAGGCGCAGCGCCTGCACCACGAGTACGTGGGAACGGAGCACATCCTGCTCGGGCTCATTCGCGAAGGCGAGGGAGTCGCGGCGGCCGTCCTGCAGAACCTCAACGTCGACCTCGACGAGATCCAGCAGAAGATCGAGGAGACGGTCAAGAAGGGAAAGGCGGCGCAGACGACCGGGCCTGACCTCCCGTACACTTCGCGCGCCAAGAAGGTGCTGGAACTGGCCATGAGCGAGGCGCGCGAACTCAATCACTCGTACGTCGGGACCGAGCATCTGCTGCTGGGGCTTCTGCGCGAGGAGAAGGGGATCGCCGCGCAGGTGCTCACCGACGCCGGCGTGAACCTCGATGCCGCGCGCGCCGAGACGTTGCGCCTGCTCGGCACCGAGATGCCGCAGCCGGGCGGGGGGAAGGAGCCGCAGCCCGGCAACACGCCGCCAGCTGCAGCGCCGCCCAAGGGCGAGAAGAAGTCCAAGACGCCGGCGCTCGACCACTTTTGCCGTGACCTCACGCAGTTGGCGTCGGAGCAGCAGCTCGATCCCACCATCGGGCGCGCCAAGGAAATCGAGCGCGTGATGGAGATCCTCACGCGCCGCAAGAAGAACAACCCGGTCCTCATCGGCGAGCCGGGCGTTGGCAAGACGGCGATCGTCGAGGGGCTCGCGCAGCTCATCGCGACGGGCGAGTGTCCGGACGCGCTGCGTGACCATCGCGTCCTGTCGCTCGACATGGCGGCGGTGATCGCGGGGACGAAGTATCGCGGCCAGTTCGAGGAACGCCTCAAGGCCGTCATGAACGAGATCGCCCAGAACAAGAACGTGATCCTGTTCATCGACGAGCTGCACACGCTGGTTGGGGCGGGCGCCGCCGAAGGGGCCATCGATGCCTCCAACATGCTCAAGCCGGCACTTGCGCGCGGCGAGCTGCAATGCGTGGGCGCGTCCACGCTCAACGAGTACCGCAAGTACATCGAGAAGGACGGCGCCCTCGAGCGTCGCTTCCAGACCGTGGTGGTCGACCCGCCCTCCATCGAGGAGACGGTGCAGATCCTCCAGGGGCTGAAGAAGAAGTACGAGGACCACCACCGCGTGATCATCCCCGACGACACGCTCGTGTCGGCGGCCAAGCTCTCCGAGCGCTACATCACCGACCGCTTCCTCCCCGACAAGGCGATCGACGTGATCGACGAGGCGGGGGCGCGTGCGCGGCTGGCGGCGCAGGTTCCACCGCCGGAGGTGGCGAAGCTCAAGGAAGAGCTCGAGCGCGTGAACACGGAAAAGGAGACCTCGGTCCGCGACCAGAACTTCGAGCGGGCGGCATCGCTCCGTGACACGGAGCGCGAACTGCAGGGCGAGATCCGCAAGAAGCAGGACGAGTGGGAGAAGCGGCGCCAGTCGCACCGCCCGGTGCTGGGTGAGGAGGAAGTCGCCTTCATCGTCAGCCGCTGGACGGGGATCCCGGTCACGCGCCTGCAGGAGGCGGAGTCGTCGCGCCTGCTACGCATGGAGGAGGAGCTGCACGAATCGGTCGTGGCGCAGGAGGAGGCGATCAAGGCGATCGCCCGCTCCATTCGCCGCAGCCGGGCCGGGCTCAAGGATCCCAAGCGCCCGATCGGCT
Organism: Gemmatimonadaceae bacterium; assembly: GCA_020852815.1. Classification (NCBI taxonomy): domain Bacteria; kingdom Pseudomonadati; phylum Gemmatimonadota; class Gemmatimonadia; order Gemmatimonadales; family Gemmatimonadaceae; species Gemmatimonadaceae bacterium. The sequence continues at coordinate 12,755 of JADZAN010000001.1, forward strand.
CGTTCATCTTCTGCGGCCCCACGGGGGTCGGGAAGACGGAGCTGGCGCGCTCGCTGGCCAAGTTCCTGTTCGCCGACGCCTCGGCGCTGATCCGGGTCGACATGAGCGAGTACATGGAGAAGTTCTCCGTGTCTCGCCTGATCGGTGCGCCTCCGGGCTACGTGGGCTATGAAGATTCCGGGACGCTGACCAAGGCCATCCGGCGGAAGCCGTACAGCGTGGTCCTGCTGGACGAGATCGAGAAGGCGCACCCCGACGTCTTCAACATCCTGCTCCAGGTACTCGACGAAGGACACCTGACCGACAACTACGGGCGCGTGATCGACTTCAAGAACACCGTCGTGATCATGACCTCGAACGTCGGCGCCAAGGACGTGGCCAAGAACAAGTCGCTGGGCTTCACCGCTCCCGACTTCAAGGCCTCGTTCGAGCGGATGTCGGAGAAGGTGAAGGAGGAGCTGCAGCACACGTTCAACCCCGAGTTCCTCAACCGGCTGGACGACGTGATCGTCTTCCATCCGCTCCAGAAGGAGCACATCGCCCAGATCGTGGGGATCATGCTCCGGGACGTGCAGAAGCGGATGTCGGAGGGCGAGCTGTCGATCAAGCTCAGCGACGCCGCCTCGGACTTCCTGGCGCGAAACGGGTACGACGAGCAGTACGGGGCGCGTCCGCTCAAGCGGGCAATCCAGCGCTACATCGAGGACCCGCTGTCGGAGAAGATCCTCCTGGGCGAGTTCGCCAAGGGGGACGAGATCGAGGTCGACCTTGCCGAGGACGGCCAGAAGCTGGCCTTCAAAGTCCTGAGCAACCCCGCCTCGAAGGCCTGACGGGGAAATGGGAGGCGAAGTCGGGTAAGCCGATTTCGCGGCCAAGGTGACAAAAAGAACGGCCGGGTTCACCCTGAACCCGGTCGTTCCCTTTGTGTATATTAGTCGGCTATGTCACGGAAGCTGTTTGCGCTCCTCGCGCTCGGCCTGATCGCCCCGTTCGTGCGGGTGGCGTCGGCCCAGGATGCTGCCACACAGGGTCGATGCACCACCCCGGATTCCATCACGGTTCGGGGGAACAAGCGCGTGACGACAAACGACGTCATTACCGAGACCGGCTTGCTGGCGGGAACCCAGCTGAACTACAAGGCCGTGCAGCGTGCCATCAAGGCGCTCTACCAATCCGGGCAGTATGAACGCGTGGCGATCACCTGCGACCTCGACGATGGGCGCAACTTCGCCACGCTGGCCATCGAGGTGAAGGAGCGTCCGCTCCTCGCGGAGACCGACGTTCAGGGCGTGCAACAGCTTTCAGGGCGCAGCGTGCGCGACAAGATCGACCTCGGCTACAACAAGCCGCTCGATCCGTCGGCGGTGGCGCTGGCTGTGCATCGCATCGACTCGCTGTACGAGAAGAGCGGTTATTACCTGGCCAAGGTCACGGTCGACAGCCAACTGGTAGGTGACGAGGGAGTGCGCCTCTTCTTCAAGATCGATGAAGGGCGACGGTTGGCGGTCTCCGGCGTCCGCGTGGCGGGGAGCCACAGCCTCAAGCCGAGTGAAGTGGTAGGCGCGATGAAGACGCGCCCCGAGGGTTTCTTCTTCTGGAAGAAGGGCGAGTTCAACGAGGACAACTACGCGGGCGACCTCGCAGAGCGGATCCCGGCGTTGTACGCCAGGCGCGGCTTCATCGATTTTCGCGTGGCGAAGGACACGCTCATCATCGATCGCCAGCGCGGCAAGGCGCTGGTGGACCTCGCCGTGGAGGAAGGGGCGCGATACAAGGTGGGCGACTTCGAGGTGACGGGGAACAAGCACTTCTCGAGCGAGGACCTGGCGCGCTTCTACCCGTTTGGTGAGCAGTCGCGCCCCGTCATGGCGCGCGTGACCGACTTCCTCAAGCGTCGTTCACCGACGCCCAAGGGGATCTTCGACCAGGCGGCGTGGGACGATGCGCGCCAGAAAATCTCGACGGCGTACGCGACCGAGGGGTACATCTACGCCAACGTGCGCCCCGTGGTGGAGCGCCGCGTGATGCCCGACTCGTCACGCTACGTGGACCTGCGCTGGGAAGTGGACGAGCGCACGCCGGCGATCATCAATCGCATCGAGATCTTCGGCAACGACTACACACAGGAAACGTGCATTCGCGACCAGTTGGTGATCCTCCCGGGGCAGGTGTTCAACCAGGAGGCGCTGATTCGTTCGTGGCAGAGCCTGGGGAACCTCGGCTTCTTCGAGACGCCCATCCCGCCGCCTGACACGCGCACCGCCAACGAGGGGGGCGACGTCGATGTGGTCTTCCGGGTGAAGGAGAAGCGCACCGGCAACGTGAACTTTGGCGCGTCGATGGGGCAGGGGACGGGGGTGGGCGGCTTCATCGGGCTCGACCAGCCCAACCTGTTCGGGCAGTGCAAGCGCGGCTCGGTGCAGTGGCAGTTCGGGCGGTACATCAACGACTTCAACCTGTCGTACTCCGACCCGCGCGTGAAGCAGTCGCTGGTGTCGGGGACGGTCTCGGTCTACCGCTCGCTGCAGCGGTACTACATTGCCGACCTCGGGAGATCGCTGCGCACGGGGGCACAGCTGCAATTCGGCGTGCCGCTGCCGCACTCGCCGTACACGCGCGTCTTCCTCTCGTATGGCGCGGAGAACGTGAAGTTCGGGACGCAGGGGCTGCTGGGCGACTTCCGGACGGATTATGGCAGCAAGTCATTCCGTTCGACGCTTGGCGCCTCGCTCACGCGCGACACGCGCATCGACCTGCCGTTCCCGACGGCCGGGGCGCAGTACAACGTCTCGGCCAACTTCAACGGGGGGATCCTCGGGGGGACGTCGTCGTTCCAGCGCTACACCGCCGACGCGAGCGCCTTTGCCCCGTTGTGGCAGTTGGGGGGCGGGAAGCCGGGATCGCAGCCCATCAAGTTCGTGGCGGGGCTCACCGCGCGCAGCGGGGCCGTGTTTGGCAACACCGGGCCGTTCTTCTTCTCGCAGGAATTCGCGTTAGGCGGCGTGCAGTACGGCGAGCGCCTGCGCGGCTACGAGGAGTTCTCGATCTCGCCCAGCGGCTACGTGACGGGGACCAGCACGTTCAATGCGCAGCGTGGGTCGTTCGGCAAGGCGTTCTTCAGCACGACCGCCGAAGTGGGGATGCGCGTGAACCAGGCGTTGTACCTGGCGGTGTTCCACGACGCTGGCAACGTGTGGGCGCACCCGCGCGACTTCGATCCGACACGGCTGTTCCGCGGCGCGGGCATCAGCGCGTCGACCGTGACACCCATGGGCCCCCTCGGGCTCGACTATGCGTACGGCTTCGATCGCCTCGATGCGTCGGGGAACAAGAAGCCGAAGTGGCAGCTCCACTTCCGATTGGGGCAGATGTTCCAGTAGCTCACGGCCCCGGATGGCCGCGTGGCGCCGAAGTGACGCCCGCGTCCGGCCGGACCTTCTCCTCTTTCCGCACCTGTTCTTCCAGCACCGGAGACCTCATGTTCCAGTTTCGCGTTCGCGCCTTCCTCACCGTCCTCGCGCTCCTGACCATTGGAGCCGGCGCGGCCTCGGCCCAGTCGAGCGGGCTGAAGTTCGCGTACATCGATTCGCGCGTGGTGCTCGACAAGGCGCCGGGGCGCGCGGCCGCCGAGAGCACGTTCCAGAAGGAGTACGACGCCGCGCAGGTGAAGATCAAGAAGATGCAGGACACGCTGGAGGCGATGGCGTCGGCCTACCAGAAGGCGGCGCCGACGCTGACCGCGGTGACGCGCGAATTGCGCGAGAAGGAGATCCGCGACAAGCAGCAGTCGTTCGAGAATGCCGCGCGCCTGCTCGACGTGCAGATGCAACAGCGCCAGAACGAGCTGGTGCAGCCGATGATGGCGCAGATTCGCGAAGTGCTCGACGCGCTACGCAAGGAAGATGGCTACTCCTTCATCTTCGACATCGGCGCGCAGTCGAGCGTGATCGTGGCGGCCGACTCGTCGCTGAACGTGACCGATCGCGTCATCTCGCGGCTCAAGCCGATCCCGGTGACGGCGGCCAAGCCCGACACGTCCAAGGCGTCGGCGCTCAAGGCGCAGCCGGCGGGCGTGGTGCCGAAGAAGCCGGACACCTTCTAGTACGGCGGTCCGGGTCCCGATCGTGCTCGCGGTGGCGTGGGGAGCGACGTTTCCCACCGCCACCGAGGCTCGCGTTCCGGAGTCCGCCCGGGCCGCATGACGCACGTCATGCTCACGGCACGCGAGATCGCCGCGCTCGTCGGGGGGGAGCTGCAGGGTGACGCCGATGCGTTGGTGCACGCCGTGGCGCCGCTCGACCGTGCGGCTGCCGGCCACCTGACCTTCCTGGGCGTGGCTCGTTATGCGCCCATGCTCGCCAGCTGCGAGGCGAGCGTCGTCCTCCTGTCACCGGACCTTGCGGAGACGTCGGGGCGCGTGGCGGCGCGCATCGTGGTGGCGCACCCGCAGGAGGCGCTGCTGCGCGTGCTGCCGCGGCTCTTCTCGCCGCCCCCCCGCGAGGCCGGCGTGGACCCGACGGCACGCATCGCACGCGGGGCCACGATTGGTGACGACGTCACGATCGGCCCCTATGTCGTGATTGGTGCGGGGGCGCGCGTCGGGGATCGCGTGCAGCTGGAGGCGCACGTCGTGGTTGGGGACGGCGTGGTGGTGGGCGACGACACGCACCTGTATCCGCAGGTGACCGCGTATCCCGGCACCGTGATCGGAAAGCGCGTGGTCGCGCACGCCGGAGCGCGACTGGGGAACGACGGCTTCGGCTACGTATGGGCGCAGGGGGCGCACCAGAAGATTCCCCACGTCGGGCGCTGCCTCATCGAGGACGATGTCGAGATCGGCGCCAACACCACGATCGACCGCGGGAGCATCGACGACACGGTCATCGGCGCCGGGACAAAGATCGACAACCTGGTGATGATCGCGCACAACGTGCGCATCGGTCGCCTGTGCCTCATCGTCGCGCAGACCGGAATTTCCGGGAGCACCCGTGTGGGTGACGGGTGCGTCATTGGCGGCCAGGTGGGGATTGCCGGTCATCACGAGATTGGCGCAGGTGCTCGTTTGGGTGCGCAGGCAGGAGTGTTCGGCGACGTGCCGGCGGGGGAGACGTGGTCGGGGTACCCGGCGCGCCCGCACCGCGAGGCGCTGCGCGCGCAGGCGGCAACGTTTCGGCTGGCGGGGATGATCCGGCGCCTGGAAGCGCTCATCGCCGAGCACGACCGCGAGTCCAAGGGCTCGTCGTGAACGCCCCTCGACGGCAGACGATTGCGGAGGCGGTGACGCTCGAGGGGGTGGGGCTGCACCTGGGGGTTCCCTGCCGGCTCACCTTTCGCCCGGCGGCGCCGGGGAGCGGTGTCTGCTTTGTCCGGACCGACCTACCAGGAGGGCCGACGGTGCGGGCGCACGTGTCGGTCGCGGTGGAGACGGAGCGACGCACGCAGCTGGGCGAGGGGGATGGGGCGCTGCACACCGTGGAGCACGTTCTGGCGGCGGTGGCGGCGCACGAGATCGATGACGTGACGATCGAGATGGACGGTCCCGAGCCGCCGATCATGGACGGGAGCGCGGGGCCCTTCTTTCGTGCGCTGGAACGGGCGGGGATTGCGCCGCACGGCGGTCGCGTCGAGGTTCTGCGGTTGTCGGAACCGGTTCGAGTGGAGCTGGGAGATTCGTGGTATGTCGCCTACCCGGCGGAGGCGTTGTCGCTGGAGGTCTCGATCGACTTCCCGCACGCGCTCGTTGGGCACCAGGAAGGGCGCTACGAGGTGACGGCGGCGTGCTTTGCGCGCGAGCTGGCGGATGCGCGCACCTTTGGCTTCGCTCACGAGGTGGAGTACCTGCGCGGGCGCGGGCTGATCAAGGGTGGCTCCACGCAGAATGCCGTCGTCCTCGGCCCCGAGGGCGTGGTGGAGAACGAACTTCGGTGGGCCGACGAATTCGTGCGGCACAAGGCCATGGATTGCGTGGGTGACCTCGCGCTCGCGGGAAAACGCGTGCTGGCACGCGTGGTGGCCCACCGCCCCAGTCACGCCGGAACGGTGCGGCTGGTGCGCGAACTGACCAGGAAGGCGTGCAAGGAGACGCAGGTGATCCACATCGAAGAGATCATGCGACTGCTCCCCCATCGGTACCCGTTTCTCCTCGTGGATCGCGTGATCGAGTACGAGGAAGGGAAGCGTGTGGTGGGGATCAAGAACGTCACCATCAACGAGCCGTTCTTCCAGGGGCACTTCCCGGGGCATCCCATCATGCCCGGCGTGCTCATCATCGAGGCCATGGCGCAGGTGGGCGGGATCCTGCTCATGGGAACGGTGCAGAACGCCGAGGACAAGGTGGTCTACTTCACGTCGCTCGACAACGTGAAGTGGCGCAAGCCGGTGCGCCCTGGCGACCAGCTGCGCTTCGAACTCGAAGTGGTGAAGATTCGCGGCCCGGTGTGCCAGATGCGCGGCGTGGGAAAGGTGGACGGATCGCTCGTGGCGGAGGCGGACATGTCGGCGATGCTGAGGGACCGATGAGCACGAACATCCATCCCACCGCCATCGTCTCGCCCAGGGCGGTACTGGGTGCCGACGTGCAGGTCGGGGCGTTCGCCATCGTGGGCGACCAGTGCGAGGTGGGCGACGGCTCGGTGATCGAGGCGCGCGCCATGCTGGAGCGCAACGTGAAGCTCGCGCCTAACGTCACCATCGGCATCGGTTCCGTGATTGGCGGCGACCCGCAGGACCTCAAGTTCAAGGGAGAGGAGACCTGGGTCGAGATTGGCGAGGGGACCCGGATTCGCGAGTACAGCACGATCAACCGCGGGACGTCGCAGTCGTATCGCACCACGGTGGGGAAGGGGTGCTTCCTGATGTCGTACGTGCACCTGGCGCACGACTGCCACGTGGGCGACGGGGTCATCATCTCCAACGGAACGCAGCTGGCGGGACACGTGACCATCGAGGACCGGGTGATCATTTCCGGGCTCGTGGCCGTGCACCAGTTCGTGAAGATCGGCAAGCACGCCTTCGTTGGGGGATGCTCGCGCGTGGCCAAGGACGTGCCCCCCTTCCTCAAGGCGGTGGGGAACCCGGTCAAGCTCTACGGCCTCAATAGCGTGGGGCTCCAGCGCAGCGGCTTCTCGGAGGAGACGGTGCGCGAACTCAAGCGTGCCTATCGCCTCTTCTTCCGTTCGGAACTGAACGTGTCGCAGGCGATGGAACGGGCGCGATCGGAGCTGCAGCCGATGCCCGAGGTCGATCACTTCCTGCGGTTCCTCGAGGACTCCGGGCGCGGGGTGGTCATTTGAGCGCCACGCCGTTGCGCGTCGGCGTGATTGGCGCTGGAGCGCTGGGCTACCATCACGTCCGCATCATGCGGGAGATGGAGGACGTTGCGTTCGTCGGCTTCCACGAGGCGCGCACCGATCGCGCGTCGCAGGTGGCATCGGAACTGGGGGTGCGCGCGTTCGATGACGCGGTGGCGCTGGTGGAGGCGTGTGATGCGCTGACGATCGTCGTGCCCACGCCGGCGCACTTCGCGGTGGCGCGGGAGGCGGTGTCGCGCGGCAAGCACGTCCTGATCGAGAAGCCGCTCACCGCGACGCTGGCGGAGGCCGATGAGTTGCTGGCGCTCGCGGCGCGCCACGGGGCGCTGGTCCAGACGGGGCACGTGGAGCGCTTCAATCGCGCGATTCGCGCGGCCATGCCCTACGTGGAGAGCCCGCGCTTTCTCGAGAGCGACCGCCTGGCGCCGTTCAGCCCCCGCGGCTCGGATGTCGCCGTCGTGCTCGACCTCATGATCCACGACATCGATCTCCTGCTCACGCTCGTGCGGAGCGGGGCGCAGGACGTGGCGGCGGTCGGGATCCCGGTGCTCACGCCGTTCGTGGATATCGCCAATGCCCGCATCACCTTCCAGTCGGGCGCCGTGGCGAACGTGACGGCGAGCCGCGTGTCGCGCGAGCGGATGCGCAAGCTCCGCCTCTTCCAGCCGTCCGGCTATCTGTCGTTGGACCTTGGCGCGGGGAACGGCGAGTTCTACCGCATTCGCGGCGACGTGGACCTGGCGGCGCTGACCAAGGCGCCGCAGGCGCTGGAGGCGTTCGTCGAACGCATCCCGCTCGAGGCGCCCGACGGCGAGCCGTTGCGGCTGGAGTTCCGCTCCTTCATCGACGCGGTGCTGGGGCGAGCGCCGGTGACGGTGACGGGGGCCGATGGGCGCGAGGCGCTGGCCGTGGCCATGCGCATCGTGCACGAGATCGAGCGCACGCGGCCGGCGCTCGCGGGCGGGGCGGAGCGGGCGCGTGCGTGAGGTCCTGGTGATCGCCGGCGAGGCCTCCGGCGATCTGCATGCGGCGGGGTTCGCCCGTGCCCTCGCGGCGCTGCGCCCCGACCTGCGCCTGGTCGGGATGGGAGGACGCAACATGCAGAATGCCGGCGTGCAGCTGCTCGAGGACGCCGAGCGAATGGCGGTGATGGGGTTCGTGGAGGTGCTGCGCAAGGTGCCGCACCATTGGAAGCTCCTCCGGCAGCTGGAGCGGCGCCTGGCGAGCGGCAACGTCGCGTTGCTGGTGACGATCGACTATCCGGGCTTCAACATGAAGGTGGCGGCGGCGGCGCGGCGCCACGGCGTCCCGGTGCTGTACTACATCACGCCGCAGGTCTGGGCGTGGGGGGCCAATCGCCTTCCCAAGCTCGAGCGCCTCATCACGAAGGCGGCGGTGATCCTCCCGTTCGAGGAGGCGCTGCTGCGGCAGCACGGGATCGACGCCACCTTCGTCGGGCATCCGCTGCTGGACCGGGCGCAGGCGCTCCCATCCCGGGCGGAGGCGCGGCGCGCCCTTGGGATCGCCGAGGATAGGCGCGTGCTGGCGTTGTTTCCAGGGAGCCGCGCACAGGAGATCGCGCGGCACCTGGACGACTTCGTGGCGACGGCCCGGCTGCTGGAGGCGCGACATCCCGGTCTCGAGGTGGTGGTGAGCGCGGCGCCGACGGTGACGCTCGATCCGGCGCGCTGTCCCTACCGTCAGGTGCACGGCGCGTCGTTCACCGTGCTGCGGGCGGCCGATGCGGCGCTGTGCAAGAGCGGGACAACGACGCTGGAGGCAGCGGTGGCCGGGTGTCCGCTCGTCGTGGCGTATCGCACCAGCGGCTGGACCTACGCCATTGCCCGGCGCGCGGTGAAGATCCCCTACATCGGGCTGGTGAACGTCGTCGCCGGACGGGAGGTGGCGCGCGAGTTCGTGCAGGACGCACTGGTTCCGGCCAACGTCGCCGCGACGCTGGGGGAGCTGCTGGAGCCCGGGAGTGCGGCTCGAGCGGCGCAGCTGGCGGCGTTAGGCAAGGTGCGCGACACGCTGGGCACGCCCGGCGCGTCGGCGCGCGTGGCGGCCATGGCGGCCGACCTGGCCCGGTGACGACCTCCACCGCGAGCGCCGGCACCGCGCGCCGCCTCGACTGGCGCACCCGACTCAAGATCGGGTGTGCAGTCACCGTCGGCGGGGCCATCGTCCGGCTGCTCGCGCACACTTGGCGCGTGACACGGAACGGGCCGGGGCGCGAACAGGCGCGCACCGACGAGCGCGGCGCAGTCTTCATCCTCTGGCACGGCGAACTCCTGCCGATTCTCTGGGCGTACCGGGGCGAGGGAATCAGGGCGTTGATCAGTACGCACGCCGACGGCGAGATCATTGCGCGGATCATCGAGGGGCTGGGGTTCCGCACGGTGCGCGGGTCGTCGAGCCGTGGCGGGGCCCGCGCGCTGCTGGAGATGGTCCGTGAGCTGCAAGCGGGGGGCGAGGTGGCGGTGACGACCGACGGGCCTCGCGGCCCGCGCCGCGTGATGCAGCCGGGGGCGGTGATGGCGGCAATGCGCGCCGGCGTCCCGATCGTCGCGTTCGGCGCCACGGTCGATCGCGCCTGGCGCTTTCGATCGTGGGATCGCTTCGTCCTCCCCAAGCCCTTTGCGCGCGTGACCGTCACCACCTCGCCGGCGCAGATGGTCGAGGCCACGACGAGCGAGGGGGCCGAAGGCGAGCAGGAACGTTTTCGCGCGATCCTGATGGGCGTGTGCACGCCTGACGAGGGGTAAGCCGTGGATCCCTTTGCCGTGTGGGAAGGGACGGGCGTGGGGGCGCAACTGGCGCGTGCCGCGCTCTCGCCGCTCGCCTGGTTGTTCGAGGCCGGCGTCGCCGGACGCAACGCGCTCTTCGACGCCGGGGTGCTGGCGCGTCGCGCGACGGCGATCCCGGCGATCTCCGTTGGCAACCTGAGCGTTGGCGGGACCGGGAAGACCCCGGTGGCCGCCGACGTGGCGCGACGTCTCCGCGATGCGGGGGCGCACCCGGCGATCGTGCTGCGCGGCTACGGCGATGACGAACCCGCCGTCCATGCCATCCTGAACCCCGACGTCCCCGTCCTAACGAGTCCTGACCGGGTGGCGGGGTGTGAGGCGGCGCATGCGCGCGGTTGTGACGTAGCAGTCCTCGACGACGCCTTCCAGCATCGTCAGGCAGCGCGCGCGGTGGACATCGTCCTGGTGGCCGCCGAGCAGTGGCGACAGCCGCCGCGATTCCTCCCGGCCGGCCCGTACCGGGAAGGCGCGTCGGCGCTTCGCCGTGCATCGCTCGTGATCGTGACGCGCAAGACGGCGAGCGCGGCAGAGGCGCACGATCTCGCCGCGCGGCTCGCGGCGAGCGCATCGATTCCCTCGGCGAGTGTTGCGTTTCACCTGGATTCGTTGCGGCGAGTTGGTGGTGGGGATGACGAGACGATGCCGTTGTCCTCGCTTGGCGGGCAAACGGTGTTGGCGGTGACCGGGATTGGCGCGCCGCGCGCCTTTGTCGCGCAATTGGAGGGCGTGGGGGCCCGCGTGGACTTGGTATCGTTTCCAGATCACCACCGTTTCAGCGATGCTGATGTCGCGCGGATCGGCGCGCGGATCAGCGCGCGGAACAGCGCGCGTGCCCCTCGGTACGCGTGCGTCGTCTGTACGCTGAAAGACGGCGTGAAACTGGGGAATCACTGGCCTCGCGCTGGGGTGCCCCTGTGGTATGTTTCGCAGCGATTGACCGTCGAGTCGGGCGAGGCGGCGTATGTGGCCGCGATTCGACGCGTGCTGGACGCTCGCCCATGAACTGGATTCGCGAATCGTTCCGACCACTACCGGCCGTGTGCCGGTCCACCACCGGCCCGGGGCCGGCCCACTGAATTCCTCATGCCCACCGATCTCCGCCTCCCGACGAACGCCATCGTCCAGCCGGACAAAGATCGTTTTCTGAATGAAGAGAACCCGTTCGAGGCGATGATGTCGCGCTTCGATCGCGCCGCCGAACTCCTCGACCTCGAACCCGGTCTCTACAAGGTCCTACGCAAGCCCGAGAAGCAGCTGATCGTGTCGTGTCCCGTTATGATGGACAGCGGCGAGATCGAGGTCTACACGGGCATTCGCGTCCTCTACAACACTTCGCGCGGTCCCGCCAAGGGCGGCATCCGCTTCGATACGCAGGTCACGCTGGATGAAGTCACCGCGCTCGCGGCGTGGATGACGTGGAAGTGCGCCGTCGTCAACGTCCCGTTTGGCGGCGCCAAGGGCGGCGTGATCTGCGATCCGCTCAAGATGAGCGCCGGTGAACTCGAGCGGCTCACGCGCCGGTACACCTCGGGGATCATGTCGGTGCTCGGCCCCGACTCTGATGTCCCCGCGCCCGACGTCAACACCAACGAGCGCGTGATGGCGTGGATCATGGACACCTACTCCATGCAGATGCGCCACACCGTGACGGCGGTCGTCACGGGGAAGCCGATCGAGATGGGTGGCTCGCTGGGTCGTCGTGAGGCGACCGGGCGCGGGTGCATGTTCGTCACCAAGGAGGCGCTGGCCCACCTCGGCATGAGCGTGAAGGGGACCACCGTTGCCGTGCAGGGCTTCGGCAACGTGGGGTCCGTCACCGCACAGCTGCTCGCGCGCGAGGGGTGCAAGATCGTGGCGATCGGCGATCGGAGCGGGGCGTACTACAACGCCAACGGCTTCGACGTGGACGATGCCGTTGCCTACGTGAAGAAGAACAAGGTGCTGGAGGGATACACCAAGGGTGACGTCATCAGCAACGACGAGTTGCTGACGATGGATGTCGACGTCCTCGTCCCCGCGGCGCTGGAGAACGTGATCACCACGAAGAACGCCCCGAAGATTCGCGCCAAGATCATCTGCGAAGGGGCCAACGGACCGACGACGGCGGCTGCCGACGCGATCCTCGATGAGAAGGGAATTTTCGTCATCCCTGACATCCTGGCCAACGCAGGTGGCGTGACGGTCTCGTACTTCGAGTGGGTGCAGGACCGTGGCGGCTACTTCTGGAGCGAGGACACCGTGAACGATCGCCTGCGCGATCTCATGGTGAAGTCGTTCCGCGACGTGCTGGAGCTCGCCAAGCAGCACAAGGTCAACATGCGGACGGCGGCGTACATGCTCTCGATCTCGCGTGTGGCCACCGTGCATCGCCTGCGCGGGATCTACGCATAACCGAATCGCCGCTCACGCCGTGATGGACGCGCGTGAGATGCGGAGCGGGTTGGCAACGTGCAACGGGCGGTGCGGCGTGATGCCGCGCCGCCCGTTGCGTGCAATGTGGCGCGCATGAAGTTCCGCGTCGTGGCGGTCGGTCGCCCGCGCGATCGCGCGCTGGCGGAGTCAATCGCGGACTACGAGGGGCGCGCCGCGCGCTACTGGCCGCTCGAAGTCGCCGAGGTGAAGGAGGAGCGCGGTGGGGAAGGGGTGGTCGCCATGCGCCGGGAAGGGGAGCGTTTGTTGGAACGCGCGGCGGGGAGCGTGATCGTCGCCTGCGACGAGCGGGGAGACGCCATGACGTCGACAGACTTCGCGGCCTGGATGCAGCGGCTGCGCGAAGGGGGGCGCGACGTGTCGTTCGTGATGGGTGGGGCGTTCGGGCTCGACGACGCCGTGCGGCAGGCGGCGAGTCGGCTCATCACCCTCGCGCCGTTCACGCTCCCGCATGAGGTCGCGCGCCTGGTCCTGGCCGAGCAACTGTACCGGGCGGGGACGATCGTTAGGCGGGAGCCGTATCACAAGGCGTGACGGCCGGTCCGCGCGCTCGTGGCGGCGGCAGGGGAGGTTCGCGCCGGGATGTGGGCGGCGGTGACCTGCGCGAGTCGCGGGCGGGTTGGCGCGCACCTTCACGCGTGCGCCGCCAACAACTCCCCACGTTTCATGGCGCCTGCACTCGCGAAAGCGCATCCACTCGCGCGAGATTTCCCGCTGCCCGAGCCGGCGGAAGCAGTGCGATTCCCTGGAGCGGGCGACGTCTTGGCGCAGTCCGGCCGTCCCTGCCTCCTCCAGCACCCTGGACGTTCATGATCGCGATCCCAGTCGTACGATGTTGCTGTCGCCTATGGGGGCGCATTGCGGCCGCATGCGGGACGAACGTCGGTTGCGCGCCAGCGCGGGCATGACGCTTCCTCGCATCATCACGGAGTCGCTTGGTGGCGGCCCCCTGGCTCGCCGCCTCATTGCCGGCGATGCCCCGACGCCATGGTATCTCCCGCGCCCCACCTCACCGGAGACGTGGCGGGGACGCGCGGAGGACGTGCGCGCTTCGGCCCAGTCATCCTGGCTCTCCTCGCTTGTCACCGCATTCGCGGCCACCGGTGCAGCGCGCGAACGCCTCGAGCGCGTGGCGAACGGACAGGGCGTCGTTGTCACGACGGGGCAGCAACCCGGGCTCTTCGGCGGGCCGATCTACACCTGGTCGAAGGCGCTGTCCGCCCTGGAACTGGCGAATGCGATCGAGCGCGACACCGGGATTCCCGCAGCCCCCGTCTTCTGGGCGGCGACTGACGACGCCGACTTCGCGGAGGCTTCGGACACGTGGGTGGCACTGGTTGGTGGGGAAGAGCACCTGACGACGGCCATCGATGCAATCGACGCCCTGCCAATGCACGACCATCCCCTGGGTGACGTCTCCCATGCCCTGGAGCGACTGGCGACCGCCGCGGGCTCGGCGGTGGAGCCGGGAATCCTGGACGCGGTGCGCGTTGCCTACCACCCGAAAGCGACGGTGGGCGGGGCGTATCTGACGCTGATGCGGCAGCTGTTGCAGCCGCTGGGGATCGCCGTACTCGACGCCTCGCACCCAGCGCTCCTCGCCGCCGAACGGCCGTGGCTGGAACGTGCGCTGGTCCGGTCGCGAGAGGTGGAGGGCGCGCTGCTGGCGCGCAGCGCGGAGATACGGAGCGCCGGTTTCGAGCCGCAGGTGGCGGACGTGGAGGGGCTGTCGCTCGTCTTTGGCCGAGAAGCGGGACGCAAGATCCGCATCCCGTTGCGCCTGGCGGAGCACGCCGCCGCCGACCGTGCGGCACCGCTCTCCCCGAACGTCCTCCTGCGTCCGGTGGTCGAGCGGGCGGTGCTGCCCACGGTCGCGTACGTGGCAGGCCCCGGGGAGATCGCCTACTTCGCGCAGGTTGGGGCGGTCGCTCCCGTGCTGGGCGCGGCCACGCCGCTCGTCGTCCCGCGGTGGTCGTGCACGATTGTCGAACCGCATGTTGCCGCGCTGTTGGCGGCGCGCGGCATCGAGCGGCATGACGTGGCCAATCCGGACGCACTCGAGACGTCGCTCGCGCGGCGCGCCGCGCCGGCGCCGGTGATGACGGCGCTGCAGGCGCTGCGCGATCGCATCGATCACGAGACGTCCGCGCTGGCTCGCGTGCTCTCCGACGAAGGCTCACTCCTTCCGCCATCGGTCACCGACGGGCTGCGCCACCAGATGACGTGGCGTGCCGAACGTCTGGAGCGGCGCCTGATCGCGGCGCTCAAGCGGCGCGACGATGCAATGCGGCGCGACGTGGCCACGCTGCGTGGCGCGCTCCATCCCGGTGGCATGCGACAGGAACGCGCCCTCAATCTCCTCCCCATCGTGGCGCGACACGGGCACGGCGTCGTCGAGGCAATGCGGATGGCGGCGCGCCGGCACGCCGAGGCGCTGGTGCACGGTCGCCCCCTCCCGGTGGACACGGCGTGAACCATCCGAACGGGGAGTCGCCAGCTGCACGATCGTCGGAGGGCTCGGCCGAGCGGGCGAGTGCACCCTCGGGTGCACGCTCGAGTGCGCCCATGAGTGCTCGTCCGGCGGCGCGCACGGCGGAGGGACCGGCGGTCGCGGGCGACAGCGGTAGCCGGCGGCCGGCGGCGCTGGTCGCCGCGGGAATCCTGCTCAGCCGGCTCGTCGGCCTCGTGCGGACGCGTGTCTTCCTCTACTACTTCGGTGCCGCCGACGAGTCCGACGCCTTCACGCAGGCGTTCAAGATCCCCAACATCCTGCAGAATCTCTTTGGGGAGGGCGTGCTCTCGGCGTCCTTCATTCCCGTGTACTCGCAGCTGCGTGCGCGCGGCGACGACGTGGGGCGGCAGGAGGTGGCGGGGGCGGTGCTTGGCGTGCTCGCCTTCTTCTCGGCGGTGGTCGTCCTGATTGGCGTGCTGGCCGCGCCCGTGCTGGTGCATGTCATCGCGCCGGGCTTCGAGGGGGAGAAGCGCGCGCTCACCGTGCACCTGGTGCGCATCCTCTTTCCCGGGGCGGGACTGCTCGTGCTGGCGGCGTGGTGCCTGGGGGTGCTCAACTCGCACGGGAAGTTCTTCCTCTCGTACGCGGCCCCCGTACTGTGGAACGCGTGCATGATCGGGGCCCTGGTGCTGTATGGCGGGTCGGTCTCGCTTCCGCGACTGGCGGCGGTGCTCGCCTGGGGGAGCGTGGTGGGGAGCGCGTTGCAGCTGGTGGTGCAATGGCGCAACGTGCACAAGGTGCTGGGCGTCTGGCGCGTGACGGTGAGCACCCGCTCGCCGCACGTGCGCACCGTCCTGCGCAACTTCGGCCCCGTCTTCGTGGGGCGCGGCGTCACGCAGCTCAGCGCCTACATCGATTCGTTCATCGCGTCGTTCCTGGTCACCGGCGCGCCGACCATCCTCAACAACGTGCAGCTGCTGTACATGCTCCCGGTGTCGCTGTTCGGCATGTCCATCTCGGCGGCCGAACTGCCGGCCATGTCGAGCGTGACGGGCGACACGGGCGAGATCGCCGGGCAGCTGCGCGATCGACTGGGGCTGGGGCTGCGCCGCATCGCGTTCTTCATCGTCCCCTCGGCCGTCGCCTTCCTTGCGTTTGGCGACCTGCTGGCGCGCGTGGTGTACGAAGGGGGCGAGTTCCGGCACGAGCAGGTGCAATGGGTGTGGGGTGTCCTGGCCGGCTCGGCGGTGGGGCTCCTCGCGTCGACGCTCGGCCGCCTGTACGCGTCGGCGCTCTATGCGCTGCGCGACACGCGCACGCCGCTGCGCTTCGCGATGGTGCGCGTGGCGCTCACGACCGGGCTTGGCTTCGCCGCCTCGCTATGGCTCCCCGGCGTGCTGGGGTTGAACCCGCGATGGGCGGTGGCCGGGCTCACGGTGTCGGCGGGATGTGCGGCGTGGGTGGAGTTCGCGCTCCTGCGCCGCGCCGTTGGACGGCGCATCGGACCGGTCTCCATCCCGCCGCGTGTGCTGTTCACACTGTGGGGATGTGCTCTCGTTGCCGCGCTCGCCGCTTGGGGGGTGCGGGAACTGCTGAGCGATGTGCGCCCGATCCTCATGAGCATTGCCGTTCTCGGGATGTACTCGCTGGCATACGGCGTGGCGGCGATGGCGGCGGGCATCCCGCAGGCGCGGGCCATTGGTGAGCGCGTGCTGGCGATGGTCCGCGCGCGCTGACGGCGCGCAGGGCGGGGGGGCGTCCGAGTACCTTTCCCTCATGCTCGAGACTCCAGCGGCGGTTGCCGCGAAGGTGCCGCACCTCCCCGAGTCGCCCGGCGTCTACCTGTGGAAGGACGCCGAGGGGACGGTGCTGTACGTGGGCAAGGCCAAGCGGCTGCGCGCGCGCGTGCGGAGCTACTTCTCGGGCGATCACCATGCCTCGGTGAAGACGCAGCACCTGGTGCGACTCATCGCGGAGCTGGACACGATCGTTGTTCCTTCCGAGGCGCACGCGCTCATCCTGGAAGCGAACCTGATCAAGGAGCATCGCCCCCGTTTCAACATCGCGCTGCGCGACGACAAGTCCTATCCGTACATCAAGGTCACGCTGCAGGAGCCGTTTCCGCGGGTGTACGTCACTCGGCGGTTAGTCAACGATGGGGGGCGCTACTTCGGGCCGTATACCGACGTGGGCGCGATGCGGCGGGCTCTCAACGTGGTGAAGCGTATCTTCACCGTGCGGTCGTGCCACTACGCCCTGATGGACGAGGTGCCGGACCGTCCCTGCCTCGACTTCCACATCGGCAGGTGCAAGGCGCCGTGCGTGGGCTACCAGCGCGAGGACGAGTACCGGGCGATGATCGACGAGGTGGTCCTATTCCTCGATGGGCGCACCGCCGAGGTTGTCAAGCGGGTGCGCGCCCGCATGATGGAAGCCTCGGCGTCGCTCAATTTCGAGCGGGCCGCGGAGTTGCGCGACGCGCTGTTGCGGCTGGAAAAGCTGGAGGAGCCTACCGTCGTCGTGCAGGTGGAGGGCGGCGACCGCGACGTGATCGGGTACGCCCGTGACGGCGACGATGCGTGCGTGACCATCCTGCGCGTGCGTGGCGGCAAGCTGCTGGCGCGCGACCAGCGCTACCTGGAGAACCTCGAGGGCGAGGACGACCCGACGATCCTGTCGGCGTACCTGGCGCGCACGTACGTCGCGTCGAACGAACGCGCGAACGAGCTCCTGGTACCGATGGACTTCGAGGATCGCGCCGTGCTGGAGGAATCGCTCGGCAGCACGCGCGTGGTGGTGCCGCAGCGCGGCCCGCGCCGGGAGTTGGTGCAGCTGGCGGACCAGAATGCGCGACACCTCCTGGAGGAGTTCAAGCTCGCCTCGTTCGAGGCCGAAGAGCGCGCGGCCAGCCCGGTGTACGACCTGCAGCGCGAACTCGGACTGCAGAAGCTCCCGCGCGCCTTTGTCTGCTTTGACATCTCCACCACCCAGGGCACCGACACCGTCGGGTCGTGCGTATGGTTCGAGAACGGGCGCGCGCGGCGCGGCGAGTATCGCAAGTTCAAGGTGAAGACCGTCGAGGGAACCGACGACTTCGCCTCGATGCGCGAGGTGGTGGGGCGCTACTTCGGGCGCCGTCTCGAGGAACAGAAGCCGCTCCCCGATCTGGTCTGCATCGACGGCGGAAAGGGGCAGCTCAACGCCGCGCACGAGGCGCTGCAGTCGCTGGGGCTGGGCGAGCTCCCGCTCATCTCGCTGGCGAAGAAGGAGGAGGAAGTCTTCGTCCTGGGGCGCAGCGAGTCGCTTCGGCTGTCGCGCCGCTCGCCGGCGCTCCGCACGCTGCAGCAGGCGCGCGACGAGGCGCATCGCTTTGCCGTGACCTTCAACCGCGCGCGCCGCACCGCGCGCACCCTGACGTCGGAGCTGCTCAAGGTCCCGGGGGTCGGACCCGCCAAGCGCCGCGCACTCCTCAAGGCATTCGGTTCGCTGCAGGGAGTGAAGGAGGCGACGCCGGACGCGATCGCCGCCATCCCGGGCTTCTCGATGGCCTCGGCCGAGCGCCTGCTGGCCGCCTTGCGTGCGCCGATTGCCGGGAATCCCGCCGAGCCGCCGACGGTCGACGGTGCGTGCAGCGCCGACACCCCCTCACCCGTATCTGCGCAGGATGCCGGCGCCCCCAACGCTGCCGACACGCCGCACCGCCACTAGCGGCTTCGCCGCGCCGCTTTGCTCCCCCCCGCCTAACTCCGCTCTCGCCTCATGCCAGCCTGGACCCTCGCCTGTTCTGCCTGCGGTCATTCCGAGTCGCAGCACGCCCCCGTGGGGTTGTGCCCGCAGTGCGGTCAACCGTTCCTCGCGCAGTTCGATGGGCCGGCCCCATCGCGCGAGGCGCTCCTCCCACGATGGGACATGTGGCGCTACGCGCCCGCCCTGCCGCTGGTGGACGGCGAATCGCCGGTCTCGTTAGGCGAAGGGCTCACCCCGCTCACCGAGTCGGCGTCGCTGGCGTCGCTGGTGGGAGTGCGGAAGCTCTGGATCAAGGACGAAGGGGTGAACCCGACGGCGTCGTTCAAGGCGCGCGGTCTCAGCGCCGCGGTAACGCGCGCCAAGGGGCGCGGTGTTCCCGGCCTCGTCGTCCCGACGGCGGGGAACGCCGGCGCCGCACTCGCCGCGTACGCCGCCGCCGCAGGGCTGCCAGCGCGCATCTACGCCCCCGCCACCACGCCACGCCCCATCCTCGACATCATTCGGGGAATGGGCGTCGACCTCGTCACGATCGACGGGCACATCGGCGACTGCGGCCGGCTCTCGGTGGCCTATGCCCAGGAAACGGGCTTCTTCAACGTCGCCACGCTTCGCGAGCCGTACCGCGCCGAGGGGAACAAGACGCTCGGCCTCGAGCTGGCCGAGCAGCTGGGATGGCGCCTCCCCGATGCCATCGTCTATCCCACGGGGGGGGGCGAGGGCGTCATCGGGATGTGGAAGTCGTTTCACGAGATGCGTCGCTGGGGGTGGCTGGATGCCGCAGAGCGCCTGCCGCGGATGATCGTTGCCCAGGCGGCCGGCTGTGCACCGCTGGTCCGTGCGCACGGCGACGGCGCCGATCGCGCTACGCCGTGGGAAAATCCGTGGACGTACGCCGCCGGGCTGCGCGTCCCCGGGCCGCTGGGTGACCGCCTCGTCCTCAAGACGCTGCGCGACAGCGGAGGCGACGCCGAGGCCGCCACCGAGGAGGAGATCCGCGACTACAGCGCCAGGCTATCGCACGCCACCGGGATCGACGCCGCCCCCGAGGGAGGGGCCGCGCTATTCGTCACCGCCAAGCTGGTGAGGCTGGGGCGCCTGTCGCCCGACAGCGAAGTGGTGGTGTACAACACGGGGAGTGGCGCCAGCTACCGGCAATGAGCGCCGGCAACGCAGGGCGTGTATTTTTCGCGCCGTGACGATCGCCATTCTCGAACCGTTCAGCGGAATCGCCGGCGACATGATGCTCGGCGCGCTGGTGCACGTCGGGCTCGAACCGGACTGGCTGCGCGCGCTCCCGGGTCGGCTTGGGCTCGAGGGGGTGCAGGTGCGTATCGCCGATGTCCAGCGCGGCATGATCGGCTGCAAGAAGGTCGATTTCGACGTTCCCGCGCAGCCGCACGGCCGGCACCTCGAGGAGATCCGGGCGATGATCGCCGCTGCCGATGTCCCGCCGCACGTGCGCGAACTGGCCAACCAGGCATTCACCGCGCTCGCTGTCGAAGAGGGGGAGATTCACGGCGTGTCGCCAAACGAAGTGCACCTGCACGAGGTGGGGGCGGTCGACGCGATCCTCGACGTGGTGGGGTCCATCTGGGGATTGAGCGAACTCAACGTCTCGCGCGTGTGCTGCGGGACGATCTCTCTCGGAGACGGCTTCGTGAAGGCTGCGCACGGCGTTCTCCCCGTCCCGGCACCGGCCACGCTGCGGCTCCTGGAGGGGCAGGCGGTACGCCCCGGTCCGGAGGGAACGGGCGAACTCGTGACGCCGACCGGCGCGGCGCTGGTGAAGGTCCTCTCCCAGGGGCGAGCGCCGCTGCGCTACATCCCGCGACGAAGCGGCTACGGTGCGGGGACGAAGGACCTCATCGGTCGACCCAACGCGTTGCGTGTGGTCCTCGCCGACGATGCCACCGCACTGGACGGGGCAACGGAACGCCTCGTGCAGCTGGCGACCGACCTGGATGACATGACGCCCGAGCACGTGGCGGCGGCGGCGGACGTGGTGCGTGCCGCCGGGGCGCTGGACGTCGTCACGCTTTCCACGATGATGAAGAAGGGGCGGGGCGGCCAGCGCCTCGAGGTCCTGTGCGCGGAAGCCGACGCGCCGCGCCTCGAGGAGCTGCTCTTCGTCCATACCACCACGTTAGGCGTCCGCTGGTCGGCCGTGGAGCGCCACGCGCTGCCGCGCCGGTCGACCGTGGTGGACGTACTGGGCCACCCGGTGCGCGTGAAGGTCGCCACGATGCCTAACGGCTCCGTGCGCACCAAGCCGGAGTTCGACGACGTCCGTGCGGTGTCCGACGTCACAGGCCGCTCGGTGGGCGACGTGGCGTCGCTTGCCCTCGCGGCCACGGAACGTCACCGCTGAGAATGGGTAGCAATCCCCCTGGCGCGCCCTTCGCGCCTCACCATGCAAGGAGAACACGAATGACCCTGTCTCGCTTCACCGTAGCCTTTGCGCTCGCGCTCACCCCGCTCCCTGTGCTGGCGCAGGGCAAGTGCGAGATCGACGAAAAGAAGCCCAACCAGGTCAAGGACGCGGCCAACGCGCTCGCCAAGGTCGCGCTCCCCATCGGCAAGCCCGATGACAAGATCAAGAGCATCCAGCAGGCCGTGGGGCTCCTCAACAAGGACCAGGACAAGATCATCGCCGCCAACGCGCTGGGACGGTCCTACGTCCTCGGCCGCGCCTACGCCCTCTACGCCGAGCAGGCCATGGGGTTGGGGCGCGACAGCGCGATGATCGTCAAGCGCTCGGCCGTGGGGCTGGCCACCGAGCCTGACGCCACCATCGATCTCGTCGCCTCGGCTGATGAGGCGTTCGACGCCGTCGAGGCGTCCAACGCCGCCTGCAAGGACGACACGGAAGAGTTCCGTCGCCGCATGTACGCGCCACTCGTGAACTCCGCCGTCAACCTGTACAACCAGCAGCAACTCGACTCCGCCGGCGCCCTCGTGAAGCGTGGGCTGTCGGTGTACGACGGCTACCGGTTGGCCTACATCGCGTACAACATCCTCGGCAACGTCCAGCAGTCGAAGGACCAGGTGGACGGAGCGGTCGACTCGTTCAAGAAGATGGCGTCGCTCATGAAGGGCGACACGTCGCTGGTGGATGAGCGAAAGAACGTCATGCTCAACGTTGGCCAGCTCATCATGGCGCAGGCCGAGAACCTCGAGGGCGACGCCAAGAAGGCGAAGTTCAGCGAGGCGTCGACGTACCTCGAGGGCTTCCTCGCCGAGTTCCCGGGCGATGCCAAGGCGCAGGGGGCCCTGGCCCGCGCGCAGATCGCCTCGGGGAACACCGCGGCGGCCGACAAGGTCTTTGGCGACATGGTGGCCTCGCCCGACAAGTACACGGACGGCGCCCTGTTCGAAGCCGGGGTCAACGCCGCCCGCGCCAACCGTCCGGCCGATGCCGCCGCGCTCTTCAATGCCGGGCTCAAGAAGAACGTGGCGTCGCGCGACGGCCTGTTCAACCTGGCCGTGACGCTGCAGAAGCTCGAGAAGTGGAACGAGGTCCCGCCGGTCCTCGAGCGGCTGGTGGTCGTCGACCCCGACAACCCGGAGAACTACCAGCTCTGGGCGCTCTACTTCCAGAACGACGCCAAGATCAAGAAGGACGCCGCGGCCAAGAAGCCGGCCACGTCGCCCGAGGTCAAGGCGTACAACGCGGCGAACGACTCGCTGCTCAAGTATTTCAAGCGCTTCTCCGAAGCCACCGTCAAGCTCACCGTGAACCTCTGGGCGCACGACGGCAACAAGCACACGTTGGGCGGCACAGTAGAGAACCTCACCGACGCCGAGAAGAGCTACTCGGTGACGTTCGAGTTCCTCGACGGGGCAGGGAACGTCGTCACGACCAAGACGGCGGAAGTCGGCGCCGTTGCGGGCAAGAAGTCCAAGGCCTTCCGCGTGGAGGTCGAAGGAGCGGGGGTCGTGGCGTATCGCAACAAGCCCATCGGCGGCTAACCGCGCGGAGCGCTACGGCTCGCGCCCATCCGCACCTCTTGTCTCGAACAACGGCGCCGTCCCCCAGGGGCGGCGCCGTTGTTCGTTCGGGTCTTGCTCGCGCCTGCCATCGCAACAGCCACCGCGCTCGTCGCCTCGCATGCGAGCCAAGGCACAGGGGCGAAAGTGCATGTGCCGCATTGATATCGCCCCAAGCTGCTGCTAAGTTCCTTGAGGTGCAGTAGCGGCCAAGGTGCCGCTGTGCGCCAGTCATCGGGGGAAGCTTGCGCTCTCGCGCACTTCCCCCGTTCGGCACTCGCAGGCCGCGCCAGTCGACCGCTGGAATCGCGAAGGCCTCGCATCTCCCCGTCGCCAAGTCGTTGTGTCGTCATGGTTCGCGTCGCGCGCGTAGCTCCCGACAGCATCGCGGAGGAACTCGAGATCGTGCCCGGGACCGAGGTTGTCTCGGTCAACGGGCGCGACATCGACGACTTCCTCGACTGGGAGTTCCTCACCGCCGACGACGAGCTGGAAATCGCGGTGCGCCTTCCGACCGGCGAGGAGATCGTCTACGAAATCGAGCGCCCCGAGGGCGAATCGCTCGGCGTCGAACTCGAGCCGCCGTCGGTGCGGCGCTGCGCCAACCGCTGCGAGTTCTGTTTCATCGAGGGGCTCCCCAAGGGGCTGCGCAAGCCGCTCTACATCCGCGACGACGACTATCGGTTGTCGTTCGCGTACGGAAACTTCGCCACGCTCTCCAACCTCAAGGAACGCGACTTCCAGCGCATCCTCGAGTACCGACTGTCGCCGCTGTACGTCTCGGTGCACGCCACGCCGTGGGAGGCGCGCAAGGCGCTCCTCAACAACCCCCGCGTCCCGAACATCGTCGACCAGCTCACGCGGCTGGTGGCCGGCGGGATCCAGTTCCATGGGCAGATGGTCATTGTCCCGGGGCTCAACGACGGCGAGGTGCTGGAGCAATCGCTGGCCGACCTGTGGGCCTTTGGCGACGCCTGCCTCTCGGTGGCGCTGGTCCCGGTGGGGCTCACGCAGTTCTCGCACCTCTTCACCGGCGAGTCGATGAGCCTCGAGAACTCGCTGCGCCTGCTCGAGACGGTCGAGCGGTGGGCGGCGCGGGCAATGCGCGAGCGTGGCGAGAACTGGGTGTACGGCTCGGACGAGTTGTATCTCCTGGCGCGTCGTGAACTCCCGGGCCCCGACCACTACGGCGAGTTCCCGCAGATCGAGAATGGCGTCGGGGCGGTCACGTCGTTGCGACAGCGCGTGGCCAAGGGGCTGCACACGCTCCCCTCGCTCGTCGGCAAGAAGATCGGCGTCGTCACCGGCGTGGCGATGCGGGAGATCATGCCGCCGTTACTCGAGCAGCTGGCGGGGAAGACCGGCGCGACGTTCGAGATGATCCCGGCAACGAACTCGCTCTTTGGCCCGACGACGACGACCGCCGGTCTCCTGGTGGGGGCTGACATTCTCACCGCGCTCCAGCATCGCCACGACCTCGATCTCGCGCTGATACCGGCCGAGTCGATCAACGAAGACGGGATCTTCCTGGATGACCGGACATTCGTCGGCGTCCGGGAGCAGCTTCCGATCCCCGTGTACCCCTCCTACGACTTCATCGACGTGCTGCAATTCGAAGGGCAGGCTGCAAGTTCCCGCGCGGTGTCCGCGCCATGACGCTCCCCGTCGTCGCCCTGGTGGGGCGCCCCAACGTGGGAAAGTCGGCGCTGTTCAACCGCATCGTCGGGCGCAACACCGCGATCGTGAGCGATGAAGCGGGCACGACGCGCGACCGGCATTTCGCGCGCGCCGAGTGGGCCGGCTCGGCGTTCTGGCTGGTGGACACCGGCGGGATCACCGACGACCCGCGTGCGGCCATGGACGTCGAGATCCGCCGACAGGTGCAACAAGCGATCGACGAGGCCGACCTGCTCCTCTTCGTCGTGGATGCCAAGGCCGGCTTGCATCCGGTGGACCAGCGCATCGCCGAACTGCTGCGCACCGCCGGCAAGCCCTTTCTTGTCATCGCCAACAAGGCCGACAACCCGAAGGCGACCGACTTCTACGAGTTCTACGAACTCGGGGCCGGCGATCCCATCCCTGTGTCGGCAATCAGCGGCAAGCAGTCGGGCGATATGCTCGACGTGGTCGTGGCGAACATCCCCGAGGTGGGCGCCGAGGACGACACGTCGCTCAAGATTGCCGTCATCGGGCGCCCCAACGTGGGAAAGTCGTCGTTCGTGAACCGCCTCCTCGGCGAGGATCGGCTCGTGGTGTCCGAGGTGGCGGGGACGACGCGCGACGCCATCGACACGCCCATGCGCTATCATGAGCGCGACTTCGTCTTCATCGACACGGCGGGGCTGCGTCGCCAGTCGCGCGTGGAGGATGGCGTCGAATTCTACTCGGCGCTGCGCACGCGCCGGGCGATCGATCGCGCCGACATCTGCATTCTCCTCCTCGACGCCACCGAGGAGTTGCACAACCAGGACCTGAAGATCGCCACGCTGGCGTGGGATGCGGGGCGCGCGCTCATCATCGTCGTCAACAAGTGGGACCTGGTGTCGAAGGATGACAAGACGTCGGCGCGCTTCCAGAAGAAGTGCGTGGAGAAGGCGCCGTACCTCGCCTTCGTCCCGTTCCTCTTCACGTCGGCCAAGACGGGACAGCGTGTCACCAAGGTGCTGGACATGCTGCTCGAGGTCGAGGCCGAGCGTCACAAGCGCATCACGACGTCGCAGGTGAATGCGGTGCTGGAGGAGCTGGTGGCGCGCCGCCAGCCGCCGCAGGCCGCGGGGCGCGAGGTGAAGATCCACTACGCGACGCAGGTGGAGACGGCGCCGCCGACGATCATCGTGTTCGGCAACAACACCGACGCCTTGCAGGAGCACTACGTGCGCTACCTGCACAACGGCTTCCGCGAGGCGTGGGGCTTTACCGGGAATCCACTGCGGGTGCAGGTGAAGAAGCGGCACGCCCCCTGACCTGACATGCGCGCCATCGCCCTGCTCGTCGTTGCCTACCTGCTCGGCTCCACGCCGTTTGCCTACTTTGCGGGGCGGCTGCTGCGCGGAATCGACCTGCGGGAGCACGGGTCCGGCAACCTCGGGGCGACGAACGTCTATCGAACGTTAGGCGCCCCGGCGGCGATCGTCGTCCTGCTGCTCGACGCGCTCAAGGGAGTGCTTCCGGTGCTGGCCTTCGCGCCGCTTTCGGGCGTGAGCGGACCGTGGTGGCCGGTGGCGTTTGGCGTGGCGGCCATTGTGGGGCACGTGCGGCCGTATGCGGGGCTGTTCAAGGGCGGGGGGAAGGGAGTGGCCACGGCGGCCGGCGTGTTCGCGGCGCTGGCCCCGCTGCCGTTCCTCGCGGCGTTCCTCACGTTTCTCGTCGTGGTGGCGGCAACCCGCTATGTATCGTTAGGGTCCATGCTCGGCGCCGCGGCGCTGGCCACCACGGTGCTGGTGCGCGAGGGGCCGGCGTCGCCGCTGTCGGCGGTCGCCCTCGTGGTTGCGATCTTCGTCTTCTGGACGCACCGCACGAACATCGCGCGCCTCATGCGCGGTGAGGAGTCGCGGCTGGGGCGCCCGGGAGGGGTGCGCTGATGCGCGCCGCAGTCGTCGGCGGCGGCGCATGGGGGAGCGCGCTCGCGCACCTGCTCGCGCAGGGCGGGCACGACGTGCGGCTATGGGCGCGCGAGGAAGACGTCGTCGAGCACATCAACACCTCGCACGCCAACCCGCGCTTCCTTGCCGGCGCCACGCTCGATGCGCGCATCCGCGCCACGGCCGACCTGGCCTTGGCGTTAGGCGGCGCCGAGCTCGTGGTGTACGTGGCCCCCTCGCACGTCCTGCGCGACGTGGTGCGCCGGGCGGGGAGTGCCGTCGCCGCCGGCGCGATCGCGGTCGTCGCCACCAAGGGCATCGAGCGCGGCTCCCTGGCACTGATGACCGAGGTGGTCCGCTCGGAGCTCCCGCAACACGCCGTGGTGGCGCTGAGCGGCCCGAGCTTCGCCCTCGAGGTGGCGCGCGGGATGCCGACCGCCGTGGTGGCGGCATCGCACGACGCCACTGCCGCCGAGACCGTCCAGCGCGCGCTGTCGTCGCCCGTCTTCCGGGTCTACTCCAACGACGACGTGACGGGCGTGGAGGTGGGGGGGGCGCTCAAAAACGTGATGGCGGTCGCCACCGGCATTGCCGAAGGCGTGGGATTGGGGCTCAACTCGCGCGCCGCCCTCATCACGCGCGGCCTGGCGGAAATGACACGGCTCGGCGTCGCGTTAGGCGCACGCCCCGACACCTTCGCCGGCCTGGCCGGCATGGGCGACCTCGTGCTCACCTGCACCGGCGCCCTCTCCCGCAATCGCGCGGTAGGCGTCGAGGTGGGGAAGGGACGGGCGCTCCACGAGATCCTCGCCGCCACCGAGAGCGTCGCCGAGGGCATCACCACCACCGACAGTGCGCGTGCCCTCGCCGAGCGTGAAGGCGTCGACATGCCCATCGTGCGCGCCATCGCGCGCATCCTCTTTGAACAGCAGGCGCCGCGCGACGCGCTGGCCGACCTCATGGGGCGCGAATTGCGCCCGGAGCGTGATGCATGAGCGACGAGGTCCTGCAGGAGTTCTTCT
The DNA here is from genome assembly GCA_020852815.1 of Gemmatimonadaceae bacterium. NCBI lineage: Bacteria > Pseudomonadati > Gemmatimonadota > Gemmatimonadia > Gemmatimonadales > Gemmatimonadaceae > Gemmatimonadaceae bacterium. The sequence continues at coordinate 40,091 of JADZAN010000001.1, forward strand.
CCATTGGCGAAGTCTGCCAACTCACCGACCTCAAGCCGCACGTCCTGCGGTACTGGGAGTCGCAGTTCCGCTTCCTCAACCCCGCCAAGAATCGATCGGGCAATCGCGTGTACCAGCGGCGCGAAGTCGAACTCATCCAGCTCGTGAAGCACCTGCTGTACAACGAGAAGTACACGATCGATGGTGCGCGTCAAAAGGTCGACGAACACCGAAAGGGGGGAAGCATCAAGCTTGCGGCTCGCGATGCGCTGGGCGTCGAAACGCTGGCCGAGTTGGAACGGGAACTCGGCCAGCTCGCGTCGATCCTCGATGGCTCCGCTCCGGTTCCCAAGCCGGAGACCGAGGAGCTGCCGGGGAGCGGTCGCTCCGCTACGTAGGCGGCCGCGTCAGCATGCTCGTGGGAGCGTTCGTGCGCCTGCTCGTCGCCTCGCGCGTGCGCCCGACGTTCGAGGTAGCCCCGAACGTCGTGGGTCGCTAGCGTTAGGGCACCATGCGATTTCTCTGCACCAACGACGACGGCATCCTCGCGCACGGCCTCGATTGCCTCGTGCGCGCCGCCGAGCAGATCGGCGAGGTCACCGTGGTGGCCCCCGATCGCGAGCAGAGCGCCACCTCGCACTCCCTCACGCTCCACCATCCGTTGCGCCCAGTGCGGCGCGGGGCGGAACGATATCAGGTCGATGGAACGCCGACCGACTGCGTGATGCTCGCGGTCGAGTCGCTGATGGAGAGCCGCCCCGATTTCGTCCTGAGCGGGATCAACCATGGGCAGAACATGGGGGAGGACGTCCTCTACTCGGGGACGGTGTCGGCGGCGATGGAGGGGCTCGCGCTGGGCATCCCGTCCATCGCCTTCTCATTCGCCGGTGGCGACCTGCGGGCCGATATCGCGAAGCTCGATGAACAGGTCGAGATGCTCGTTCCCCTCCTGCGACACCTCACCACGCTCCCCGCCTTTCCGGAGGGGACGCTGCTCAACGTGAACCTCCCGCCGGTGCGCGCCGATGAGATTCGCGGCATCAAGCTCACCCGGCTCGGACGGCGCGTGTACTCCAACTCGATCCAGCCAATGAAGGACCCGTGGGGACGCAAGATCTACTGGATCGGCGGAGGGGAGATCAGCTGGACGGGATCCGATGACTCCGACTTCCAGGCCATCCGCGACGGCTTCGTCTCGGTGACGCCGTTGCACCTGGACCTCACGCACCGGGCCATGCTCGACTCGGCGGAGCGCTGGTGGCGAGCGCCGTAGGCCCCGACTACCGCGCCCCGCGGCGGCGCCTGGTCGAGCAGCTGCAAGCCGCCGGCATTTCCGATCCGGCGGTCCTGCGCGCCATCGATAGTACCCCCCGCCACCTCTTCGTCCCGACCGGCGTTCGGCACCGGGCCTACCTGGACTCGTCCATCCCGATCGGCAACGGGCAGAGCATCTCGCAGCCCAGCGTGCACGCGCGCTACTTGCAGCTTCTTCAGCTCACCGGCAAGGAGCGCGTCCTCGAGATCGGGACAGGTTCGGGGTACCAGACCGTCCTCCTCGCGCAACTCGCGGAACAGGTCTTCTCCATCGAGCGCGTCGCCCCGCTCCTCGAGACGGCGCGCGAGGCAATTCGCGAGTGCGGCGTGCGCAACGTGTCGCTCCTCCTGGGCGACGGGAGCATCGGGTGGCGGCAGTATGCGCCGTACGACGCGATCCTCGTCTCCGCGGCCTCGCCCTCCATCCCTCAGCCGCTGGTGGAGCAGCTCGCCGAGGGGGGGCGCCTCCTGATCCCGATCGGCGATCGTAACGACCAGATGCTCACCATGGTGACACGTCACGGCGACCAGGCCGAGCGACGTGACATCCTCCCGGTGAGATTCGTCCCGCTCGTGGGGACTCACGGCTGGTCGTCGCCATAGCGAAAGCGCCGCCGCCCCATCCGGCCCAGGACCGGAATCGCAACCGTCGATCGGAGCGGCTCACATGGCTGATGTTTCGCAGGCTCAGGGTGGATCGGCACCCCGTCGTCCCTTCCTTCGACCCTTCAGCGGTCAGCGAAGTCAGGATCACGGCGGGGGAGGCCTGAAGCCGCTGGGGGCGCGACGCCCCGCCATCGCGACGTTCGCTCCGCCGCGCGACGTTGCCGCCCCCGAGCCGCCAGCGGCGGTCGCCACGGCGACGGTCGAACCGACGAGCGCAGTGGAGGCGACGGCGGCGGTGTCGACGGAGTTGACGCCGGCGTTGACACCGGCGACTGAGCAGCCCGAGCAGCCGGAGGCGGTCACCGAGATGCTCGCGCTGCCCGAGGCGCCGGCCGCAGATCAGGTTTCGCACGCGCTTCCCGCGGCCGCAGCGGATTGGTTCGGCGAAAGCCCGGCGTCTGTTGACCAGGTCGAAGCGACGGCTACCCAGGCGACGCAGGCGGCTCAGGCGGCCCAGGCGGCGCAGATCGAGAGTGTTGAGGCGGAGGCAGAAGCCGCGAACGACGTCGTCAACGCGGAAGCGCCGACGGTTGGGGAGGCTGGGTCGCTGGTGGAATCGGCGCCGTCGCTGGAGGCGAGCGGTGCACCTGATGTCGACTGGCGTAACCTCGACGAGGGCGAGGCGCTTGGAGCACTCGGCGCGGATGGTGCGGTCGACGCCGTTGAGGCCACGGAGGCCTCTGGGGCCGTCGCGACCATCGATTCGGTCGAGACGATCGAGACCGTCGAGGCGGTTGAGTCCATCGAGGCCATCGAGGCCATCGAGACCGTCGACGACGTCGACGACGTCGAGGTTGCGCGCTCTCGTGACATCGTGCCCGTCGCGGACGTGTCGGAGGTGCTCGAGGCTGCGGCCGAGGTAGAAGTCGCCCCGGTCATCGAAGCCATCGATGCCTTCGAGCCATTTGCTGCGGTCGGCGCGGCGGAGTCGCTCTCGGCGGAGGCAGTCGCCGCACAGTCTCCTCTCGCCGAAGCCGTCGAGCCCGTAACTCTCGCTGCTGCCGAGGTTGCCGCGTTCGTTCGGCCCACCGACGTAGAGGCTGTCACCCTCTCAGAGATCTCCCTCGAGGAAACCACCCTCGACACGTCGGCTCTCGACACGTCGGCCCGCGACACATCGGCCCGCGACACATCGGCCCTCGACGCGGCCCCCCTCGACGCGGACGCCGTCCTCGACCAAGTCGACGGCGGAGCAGGGGACAGCACCATCGCCGCCGAGCTCATCGAAGAGCGCGCCAAGCGCGCCGCGCCGACCCTCTTGCTCGACGCCGAGCTCGCGGACTTCGCGCTCACACCTCACGAAGTGCTTCAGCTTCCGACGCCGATCCCCGGTCTGGACAGCATGTTGCGCGCGGATTCTCTCGCGAGTTTGGGCGCCGAGGCGGAACCGACAGAATCGGCGGTGACCGGGCGCGCGACCTGGGCAAGCGGGGGACGCTCCCTGGCAGGCGACGCCGTGGCCAACCTCTCCGTTGCCGACGACGCCTTGGAAACCGCCCAGCCCCAGGCGCCGCACGCAGCTGAGGCGGCGCCTTCGTCCTCGTTGAGCGTCGCTGCGGAGCGCGACACGGTCGAGCCGTCGCGAGCTGCAATCGAGTCCGACGAGTCGCCGGAGCTCCTGGCCGAGCGGGATGCGCAGTTGCGGGACTTCGTGGCGCGCTCGACGACCCAGCAGCACGTGCTGGAGACGCTGGAAGCGGTAGCGCGACGGGTGCGAGCAGGCGAGATTGCCCCCGCGGCTCCCGCCGGATCGACACCCGAGGCGGTGCTCGCGAGTGTCCTGGCGTCCCTTCTGACCGCTCGATCGTAACGTTTTCGCCACGTCGCTGCCGAACCCCTCGTGCCCGTCGTTCACGTTGAAGTCGCTGGCAAAGTGCAGGGCATCGGCTTTCGCCATTTTGTGCAGCAGCAGGCGCGGGCCCTTCAATTGACGGGTTGGGTCCGCAACCTCTCCAGCGGCAACCTCGAGATTGCCGCGTCGGGAAGTGAGGAGGGGGTTCGCGCGCTGCTGGCGGCAGTGCGCGTGGGACCCGCGGGGGCCGAAGTGAAGCAGGTCATCAGCCTGGCGCCGCAGCCCACGCTCGAACTCCCCCATCCGTTCACGATCCTCAAGTGAATTCGTTGGCTCACCAAGCAGCGGACGCGTCGGACGCGTCGCTTCGGCAGCGCATCCGCGCGGCGATTCGCGAGATCCCCGACTACCCGAAACCCGGGATCCTCTTCAAGGACATCACGCCGCTCCTTGCCGAGCCGACGCTGTTCGGGGCGACGTGCGAATTGATGCTCGCCCCATTTCGCGAGGCGAGGATCACGCATGTGCTGGCGATCGAGAGCCGCGGCTTCCTCTTCGGTGGCCCGATCGCGGTGTCGCTGGGGGCGGGATTGATCCCGGTTCGCAAACCGGGCAAGCTCCCGTTCGAGACCAGGCGCGAGGAGTACGCCCTCGAGTACGGAACCGACGCGCTCGAGGTACACACCGATGCGCTGGGGCACGGCGCGCGCGTGCTCGTGGTGGACGACGTCCTTGCGACTGGCGGGACGGCCGCTGCTGCGGCGCGACTGGTGCACACGCTCGGTGGCGATCTGGTGGGGAGTTCCTTCCTCATCGAGCTGGGCTTTCTTCCGGGGAGAGAACGACTGGCGGGACAGCAGGTGTCGGCCGTCGTCGTCTACTAGAAGCCGCGAGGTGGGTCGTCGCCGCTGCTCTGTCGCGCCGCCACGCCTCGGCGCTGGCGACTAGCGGGGGAAGGGAGTCAGCGACCGTTCGAGCGATCGCCGGTGGCCGCACACGGCAGGGGTGTGTCGGCTTTACCGCCTCGAGCCTCAGGCGTAGATTCACCGGGGTTCATGTCACACATGCCCCCGTAGCTCAGATGGATAGAGCAGCGGTTTCCTAAACCGTTGGTCGCACGTTCGAATCGTGTCGGGGGCACCTGGAACGACCTCGCAGTGGCCCGACGTCACTCAGCAGCTGAGACGTGGCTCAAGTGGCACGATACGAGTGGGGCCCCTCTGCGAGATTCGGCAGAGGGGCCCCAACGCCCTTCAGGAGCAGAGGGTACTGCGGATGGAGGGACCGTCAGGCGCCACGCTTGGCGTAGATGTCCTTCTCCAGCTTGAGGCGGAGCTTCTTCGCCTCGTCCAGCGCCTCGGTCTTCTTGCGCCCCTTGGCGGGGACGTAGAAGCGCTTCTGCTTGCCAGGTTCAGGGTTGATCGAGACGATGAACGCCTGATGCCGCTTGTCCCACTGTACCCCCGTCACGCCGTAACGATTCCGGCGCGAGCGCACCACCACACGACCCGTCTGCGGCTTACCGAGCGCCTTCTCGGTCTTGTCGCGCCAGACAACCGCCTGGGCGAACGCTTTCTTCTTGCCACCATGCTTGTTGTCCGAGAACCACTTTCGGTGCGTCTTGCCCTCGAAAGTGACCTGGACGAGCCAGCCGTGATTGTGCTTCTCCGGCTGGTCGATTCGTGAGATGCCTTTGCGCCTAATCATGGTAAGTGGTTAAGGGTGAGGGCGCTGGGAAGGATAGTGAAAACTAGCGTCAGAACAAGGCCGCACTACCGACTCGCCGCCGCGCTCCACATCTTTAACGCGCTACGTACGACGTGTGCTGTACTCCGACGCGAGTGCACGCACCTCCACCAAATAACTTGGCCCTCTAACGACAATTCGGGGGCAGGGAACGCCTGACAAACGATGACCAAAACAGGTGAAGCGGCTCGGCCGCGGCTCGAGGATTCGGCGGAGTCGCTGATGGAGTGGGTGCAATCGCACGGGCGCCAGCTCGGCATTGGGGCGATCGTCGTGGTCGCCCTTGCGGCTGGCTCGTGGGTCGTGTCGCGCTCCAACGACACGAAGGCGGCGGGCGCATCGCGCGCCCTGAGCGAGGCTCAGCGCAGCATGGCGTCGGGCAACCTGGCGCTCGCCGCGGCCGACTTGCAGAAAGTCGTGTCTCGTTATGGCTCCACCACGGCAGGGACGCAGGCGCGCCTCCTCCTGGCCCAGGTGCAGTTCCAGCAGGGCAAGGTCGCCGACGGGATGAAGGTGCTCGACGAAGTGGGCTCGGCGGGTGCAATGCAGGCTTCGCTGCACGCGTTGCGCGGTGCCGGACTCGAGCAGTCGGGCAAGCCGGCCGAGGCTGCTGCCGAGTACCTCAAGGCCTCCACGGCGTCGACGCTTCCGTCGGAGCGCGAGTCATACAAGGCCGACGCAGCGCGCGCCTACGTGACCGCGGGGAAGAAGGACGAGGCACTCAAGATCTGGGAGGCGATCGCCGCCGATGAGGCGTCGCCGCTGAACGGCGAGGCGCGTCTTCGGGTCGGTGAGCTGAGCGCGACGGTCGCCACGCGCTAGGACAGTTGCGCGCCGCTGCGGGTCGCAGCGCGCCCACGCACACACCCGACGCACCAACGACGCACGTACGACGTACGCATACTCGACGCTGCACGTAGAACAACAGAGCAGGCCGCCGACTCCAGTTCGGCGGCCTGTTTGCTGTCCACGAGCCTCGATTGACCAGATGGTACGTCCCGGCGGTCGGCCTCCGAACAAATACGCATAATATGTGTTATGTAAACTTACCCCGTGGAAAAGTGGGGAGATCTCCCTGCCGGTTGCTTCGCTTCCCCCGCTGGGCTGTCCCGGGACTCGCGATAGAGCGTGGCCCCGTCGGCGCCACCGAGCGCATCCGTGCAACTCGACTCTCGGACGACGATGGCGCATCGGCATCCACGCCGCCTCGACGCAAGGAACGTCACGGTGCGCTCCAGCCCCGCGGTGGCACGTCTCCATGGTCCCAGCACGCGACTACGCTGCTCGGCCGTCCAGGCGCCTGATGCCGCGTCTCGCCAGTGCGTCGCGGAGCGACGATCGCCGCCTCTCAGAACTCGCCGAGCGTTCCCTCGAAGACGATGCGCCCCTCGCCAGCCAGGACGGGGGTTCCCTGCTCCGGCTCGGCGTTCACGGTCGCCACGAGATCCCGACCAGAGCGTGTGCGAAGGGCGACGCGACCATCGATCAGCCCCCATGCGGTCAGGAGCGCCGCGACGGCGACCGAGCCCGTACCGCAGGCGAGCGTCTCCTCTTCCACGCCGCGCTCGTATGTGCGGACCCACCACCTATCGCCCTCGTCGCGCATCACGAAGTTGGCGTTCGCGCCGTCCCGCAGCGCTTCCAGGTGCCGCAGCGCGCGCCCGCGACGGAAGACGTCCAATCCTTCGAGATCGGAGACCAGCAGCACCAGGTGCGGGACCCCGACGCGGGCGAATCCAATGCGCTGCTCGCCCGGCTCGAGCGCGGTCTCGAAGCTCGCGGCCAGCTCGGTGACCGGGATCATGTCGATCTCGGGCATCCCCGCCACGAAACGCCCCGTGACGGATCCCGAAACGGTCTCGAAGGTGAAGCTCCCCTCGGGGGCAATGCCGAGCATGCGTGCGAGTCTGGTGCTGCACAGCGCCGCGTTCCCGCACATCTCGGCCAGTGAGCCGTCGCGGTTGAAGTACCGCATCGAGAACGCGTGAAGCGGGTGCGGTTCGAGGAAGACGACGCCGTCGGCGCCGATGCCGGTGCGCCGCTCGCACAGGCGCCCAATCCAGGGGGGCGTCGCCAGCTCGCCCGCGGGGTCGCGCATGGCGTCGAAGAAGACGAAGTCGTTCCCCGACCCGCTCATCTTCCAGAAGCGTCGCCCCTTCACGTCACACGCGTCCGATGATGGCCCACCAGCGCAGGCGCCAGACCATCCAGATGGCCTCTCGCACGATCCGCTTCGACATCTTGCTCTCGCCTTCGGTGCGATCGACGAAGACGATCGGGATCTCGACAATGCGAAATCCCTTGCGCCAGGCGCGGAAGCTTACCTCGATCTGGAACGCGTAACCGTTTGACCGAACATCGCTTAGGTCGATCGCCTCAAGTACCTTCCGCCGAAAGCACTTGAAGCCGCCGGTGGCGTCGTAGAGCGGGAGCCCCGTCACGAGCCGGGCGTAGATGTTCGCGCTGTAGCTCAGCAACAGTCTCGCGATGGGCCAGTTCACCACCGTCACCTTCCCGTCGCGATACCGGGAACCGAGCACGAGGTCGGCGTCCTGCGCACTCTCGAGGAACTGCGGGAGGTGCGATGGGTCGTGCGAGAAGTCGGCGTCCATCTCGAACACCAGCGCGTAGTCGCGCTCCAGCGCCCACTTGAAGCCCGCCAGGTAGGCGGTGCCGAGCCCCATCTTCCGCGGTCGGTGGAGCGCGTGAACGCGCGCGTCCGTCGCCGATCGCTCGTCGACGAGGGCGCCGGTGCCGTCGGGCGAGCCGTCGTCCACCACCAGCACCTCGATGCGCGGGTCCTGGACGAGGACGGCATCGATGAGGCGGATGATGTTCTCGCGCTCGTTGAACGTGGGGACGATGACGAGCGCCTTCTCCGTGGGTTCGCCCTGCATCGCCGACTCACCCACCGGCGCTGGCTCCGCGTCGATCGACGACCAGCCCGGCCGCGAGCATCAGGAGGGCGACCAACACCGCGATCCAGGTGACGTGCTTTCCGGTTTCGTAGGGGGCGTTGTGGAACGAGAGCTGGATGTTCTTAGCGCCCGCGGGGAGCACGACCCCCATGAGCGACACCGCCGCCTTCCCCACCACCGCCGGCTTCCCGTCCACGAGCGCCTTCCACCCCGGATACCAGTTCTCCGAGACCATCAACGCCGAGCCGGCTGGCGCCGGACCGTCCAACTCGATGGTGGCTCGCCCCGGAGAGTAGTTGGTCACCTTCGCGGTGATCGCCAACGGTTGCGGGAGCGCGGTGAGCGGCGGCGCCTGCACGGAGACGGTGCTATCGAAGACCGTCGCGGTGCGCACGTCGAATCGCGGATCGAGCACGGTGGCCAGGACCGACGTTTCGTTGGCCTTCGCGATGGCCGGCGTCACCCAGGCGTACGACGTCTCGAACGGAACGGCGTGCAGGTAGAGCTGGCTCCCCGCCGCATCGCGCGCTGGGCCCGCGACCAACTTCAGGTCCTTGAGGCCGATGTTGTCCGGCGAGTTGGTGAGGATGTAGCGCATGTTGAGGAGGCGCCAGAAGTTGGGATTCGCCACCTGACGGAATCCCTCATCCTTTCCTGCCAATCGATCGTATGCTCCCAGTTCATTGCCGTGGTAACCCAGGACGTTGGCAATGCCGAAGCTCATCAACCCGTCGTAGTTGAGCACGGGATCGTGCACCGCCTCCGACTCCGCCGTCTGGAACGAGAGGACGCGGAACGGTGGCGGCTGCTTCTTGAGATAGTCGATGACGGGGTTGCTGGCGTACGTGACCGCCGCCGGTTCGGAGAACTGCCAGTAGCGGCGCAGGACGCTCGCGCTGTCGAGCGCGACGACGAGGATGAGGAGAATGCCGCCCAGGTCGCGTGAGGCGCGCCGCGTCGACACCATGAAGGCGACGCCAAGCGTGAGGAGGATGAAGACCATCGAGCGCAGTGCACCGACCCTGAGCGCACCGTCGTTGGCCATCACGAAATCGGCCCGATCGGGCCCGGCGATCGCGACGCCGAGATTGGTCAGGGCGCCGGCTCCGCCAAGGAGCCCGATGATCACCGCCGCGATTCCCCAGCCCAGGAGGTAGCGGCGGCGGTTCTCCGCGCGAACGATGCGCTCAGTCCCGAAGGCGGCGAGGACCGCCGTGGCGAAGGACACCACGAAGAGCATCGTGCTGGGCGCGCGGAAGTACTTCGTTCCCGGGACGAGTGCGTAGACGAGCGAGTAGAACGGCGTGTATCCCCCCAGCGCCCAGAGGAGCGACACGACGAAGGTCACCAGGAAGAAGGTGACGAGGCGCTTCTGCGAGCGGAGCGCCCATGCGCCCAGGGCGAGCCCGGCAAGGACGAGGACCGCGGCGCCGATGTACTCCGAGTGGAAGTGGATCCCGTTGCGCCCCCAGTAGCGCTCGAGCACCCCGGTGAACTGCGGAATGAGGAAGTTGAGCGTCTCCTCGGGGGGGAGCGAATACGAGACGGCGTGCTCCCACGCCTTTCCGCCGGCGCGTGGCGAGAAGGGTTCGTACATCTTCACGGGCCAGAACTGGATGGCCCCCATCACGAGCCCGATGGCCACCGAGGCGAGTGCTGCACCCAGTCGCCTAACGCCAACGCGCCGGTCGAGCGGAGCGTCGGATCCCCACCCCAAGGCGTTGAACACGGCGAACGCGCCGGTCACGAGGAGCATGTACTGCAGCAACTGCGGGTGCGGCGAGAGAACGGCGAGCCCCACGACGAGCGCCAGCGCTCCCCATGCCGCCGTGCGGCCATCGCGCACGCCGCGCGTGACGAGGTAGAGCGCCAACGGGAGGAGTGCGGCGATGAACATCTTGCCGTCGTGTCCCGGCGAGACCAGCCCCGCCACGTTCCCCCCCATCTGGTATGCGACGCCGCCAATGACGGCGGCGAAGAATGAGAGGCCGAGCGAGCGAAGGAAGAGATACGTGAACAGGCCAGCCAGGAAGACGTGAAGGATCATCCCCCAGGTCATCCCCGTGTCGGTCCCGAGCACGATGCGCAAGAGCGCGGTGGGATAGAACGTGTCGCCGTGCATGGCATCGACGAACGGCATCCCGCCAAAGAGATAGGGGTTCCACTGCGGAATCTCCCCGAACTGCTTCCAGTGGCTTCTCGCGAAGTCGCGGAACGCGTAGCCGGCGATGTACTGGTCGGAGTACGGATTGACCAGGAACTTGCCGGCCAACGCGGGAAAGCCGAGTACGAGGGTACAGACCCCGTGCACGAGGGCGGCCCAGGCGAGGGCGAAGCGCGGTCCGGGCGACGCAGCCGATGGTAACCCCGATGGGGGGGACGCGGCGACGTCGGGTGTGCGGGTCATGACGGGGCGGATGAGGTGGTGCGGCGGCGCCGGAGGGCGTCGATGGCCAGAAAGACGAGTCCCGGGAGGACCTCGAGCACGGTAAGCCAGAGTCGGGAGGCGAGCGAGATGACGCCGGCCGCCCCTCCCTGCGCGAGGCCCAGCCGGCCTAACGCGACGATGAGCGACCCTTCCCGCACGCCGATACCGCCGGGCGCAAACAACGCAATGTAGCCCGCCAGGTACGATCCGGTGAAGGCGGCGATGTACGCGGTCGTGCGTCCGGGGGCGTGCCCGACCACACCGGCGACGAAGAGCTGGAAGGCGACGCCGTACAGGATCCACGCGACGAGACAACCGACCGACGCCAGCCACACGGCGCGATCGGGGAAGGCGGGAATGTCGAGCCGACGCCCCACGACTCGGCTCGCCGCCGCTCCCAGCAATGGGACAATTCTCGGCGCGAGAAAGATGCCGGCGACCACGACCACAGCCAGCGCGACCGCCGCGCGTGGGGCGTCGAAATAGTCAGCCCCTGTGACGAGCACGAGGCCGAAGCCCGCCAGGATGTTGACGAGGTTGATGACGAGCGCCGACCCCGTCGAGGCGACGACCGAGACGCCGTGCTCCTGCGCCATGACCCCCATCGCCCCGATCTGCCAGACTTTGCCGGGGAGGTAGCGCCCGAGGTTGGAGATGAACCAGATGCGCGCGGCCTGGCCCCAGGGAAGCTCGCTGTCCCACGCGCGCACGGTGCGCCGCCACGTCTCGACGAGAACGCCGTAGGCAAGGAAGACGACGAGACTCGACGCGGCGACGAGCGTCCATCGCGGTTGGAGCTGCACCCCCGAGGCACGGAAGTCCTGCCACTGGGAGAAGATGGCGCGAGCGGCGAGGGCCACCGCGGCCAGGGTCAGGACGAGGAAGACGACCCGCGTCGCCTTATGGCGCAACGATCGAGCGGTAGAGGGTGGCGTACCGCCGAGCCGCCGATTCCGGCGCAAAGTCCCCCAGCGCCGACATCCGCCCTGCCCTGCCTAACGCCAAGCGCAGCTCGGGATCGTCGAAGAGGCGATCGAGCGCCTGTGCGAGGGCGTCCAGGTCGCCAGGAGGGACCAGGAGCCCGGTCTCGCCGTGGGTGATGGTATCGGTGAGGCCACCGCTCTCGAAGGCGACCACCGGGGCGCCGCACAACTGCGCCTCGACGGCGACGAGTCCAAGTCCCTCGCCGATGCTGGGGACGACGAGGGCGCTGGCGCGCTGGTAGAGCGCGGGGAGCGCGTCCTGCGGGAGTGCGCCGTGCCAGGTGAGCTGGGCGGCGATGCCGAGTTGCGTGGCCTGCTCGCGCAGCGTGGCGGCGTCGGGGCCATCGCCGACGAGGTCGACGGCGATGCGGTGGCGCATGCGGGCGACGGCGTCGAGGAGGGCGGCGACCCCCTTCTGCGCGTTGAGCCTACCGACGAAAAGAAGGCGGTCGGCGGCGCGCGTTCCGCCAGGCGCAAACAGCGCGGTGGACACTGGCATCGGGGCCACGAGCGGTTGCACGTCGGGGACCATGTCGTGCACCTCGCCGGCCAGCCAGCGGGAGACGGTGGTGACGGCGCGCGACTGGTGCATCACCCGGCGAAAGATGGGGCGCGCAAACGCCTTGGCGCGGGCCAGGCGCACGTCGGTACCGTGCATCGTGGTGACGAGCGGGAGGTGGCCGAGTCCCGCCGCCCAGTTCCCCACCACGCCGCCGGGAAACCACCAGTGCGCGTGCAGGACGTGCGGCGCCCATTCCCGCCGAATGCGCGTGGCGAGGGCGAACTGCGTCCCGAGGAAACCGACCAGCGCGACCTTGGCGCCCCACGAGCGTTGCACCTCCTGCGCCATCTCGCCGGTGTAGGCGAGGTTCTCATACTGGCGCGGGGCGTAGTGGAAGCGGTCGACGCGGATGCCGTCGAAGGTGTCGTGCGGCGCGAGTCCCGGTGCGCCGGGGGCCACGACGCGCACGTCGATCCCCTCCCCTCGCAGTGCCACCGCCAGATGCAACAGGAACGATCCCGGCGCATCGCCGGGGACGCGCGGGTACGAGTGGGTGAGGAAGAGGACGCGCAGGCGTGGCGCGTCAGCCATCGCGGGGCTCGGAATGCTGGAGTTCACGCTGGCCGTCGCGGAGTTCGTCGGTGACGCGTCGCAGTTCGCGGAGCTGGGCACGCACGCCGGCCACCTGCTCGCCCACGAGCCCGGCGGCAAAGAAGACCGAACCGAGGATGAGGCAGGTCTGGATGACGGTCCAGACGGCCCGCAGCCCCTCGCCGGTGAAGGCAAGCCAGCCGAGGGCAACCAGGCCGGCCATGGCGCCAAGGGCGAAGAGCGCCGCGCCGAGCATCCCGAAGAGGAGGAGCGGTTTCTGGGCGAAGCGGAGCTCGAACCAGACGGAGAGCATGTCGAGGACGCCGACCGGTATGCGTCCGATCCCAAACTTCGACTTGCCGGCGTGCCGCGGGTACAGCGGCACCGGGATCTCGGTGACCGAGTAGCCCTGCGCGGCGGCAATCACGATCATGTAACGGTGCCAGTCGGGGCGCGTGGGGAGGATCTCCATGATTTCGCGCCGGTACGCCTTCACGCTGTTCAGGTCCTTGACCGGGACATGGAACAGCACTCGGCTCAGCTTGTTGTACACCGACGAGACGAACGCTTTTTCGTACTTCCCTTCCTTGAACCCCGTCACCATGTCGGCGGTGTCGGCGAGGATGGGGGCGACCAGGCGTGGAATGTCGGCGGGCTTGAACTGCAGGTCGGCGGGATAGAAGACGAGGATGTCACCGCGGGCGTTGAGGTATCCGGTGCGCAGGGCATCGGCAATCCCGCGGCGCGAGCGGTGCCGAACGGTGCGGAGGAACGGATAGCGCGCGCGCAGTCGCTCGAGGACCGTCCAGGAGTCGTCCTCGGAGCCGTCGTCGACGACGATGACCTCGAACCCCGGGGCGAAGCCGCGGAACGCTTCCTCGACCTGCTCCAGGAACAACGGGAGGTTCTCGGCCTCGTCCTTCGCCGGAACGAGGACCGAGACGCGAAGCTCCGGCAGGGTCATACCCGCTTGCGCATCCGCGCCGACAACACGCCGAGTTGATCGCGATACTTGGCCACCGTGCGGCGGGCGATGTTCACGCCGTTGTCGCGCAGGATGTTGACGATGGCCTGGTCGGTGAGCGGGTTCTTCGGGTCCTCGTTGGTGACGAGCTTCTCGATCTGGTCCTTGATGCCGCGCGCCGAGACGTCCTCGCCGCCCGTGGTGCTGAGCCCCGAGGAGAAGAAGAACTTGAGCGGGAGCACGCCGCGGGGGGTCTGCACGAACTTCTCGTTCGTCACGCGGCTCACGGTGCTCTCGTGCATTGCGATGACCTCGGCGACCTCGCGCAGGGTGAGCGGCTTGAGGTACTGCACGCCCTTCTCGAAGAAATCGCGCTGCCGGTCGACGATGTAGTTCATGACCTTGAGCATCGTCTGGCGGCGTTGCTCGATGGCCTGGATCATCCAGTTGGCCGAATTGAGCTTGGACGAGATGAACTCCTTGTTCTCGCCGTCGAACTTCTTCTTGTCGCGCGCAATCTCCTGGTAGGCCTTGGAGAGCTTGAGGCGCGGGAGGTTGCCGTCGTTGATGAAGACGTGGTACTGCCCGTCGATCTTCTCGACGACCAGGTCGGGGACGATGTAGCCGTCGCTGGCGTCGCTGTAGCGCAATCCCGGTTTGGGGTCGAGCTTGGCGATCTCGTCGGCGGCCTGCTGCACGTCCTGCGCGCTGATCCCGAAGCGCTTGGAGATCTCGCTCCAGCGGTGGGCGATGAGTTCGTCGAAGGCGTCGCGCACCAGGCGGTACTGCAGCGTCTCCTCCTGCTTGAGGTCGCGCAGCTGCAACAGGAGGCACTCGCGCAGGTCGCGCGCGCCCACGCCGGGCGGGTCGAGCGTCTGCACGATGCGCAGCATCTCCTCGGCCTCGGGGAGCGTGTACAGCGGCAGGTCGCCGTGGAAGTTCTCCTTCTCGGCGGCGCGCGCCACGACCTCGTTGATCCCCTCGACGATCTCGGGGATGGCACAGGTGAGGTACCCGTCCTCGTTCACGTTCCCCACGAACTCGTCCGCCAGCAGCAACTGGCGCGGCGTCAGCTCGAGCAGCGAAATCTGGTCCTTCAGGTGGTCGTCCAGGTCCCGACGGTCCACCGACACCGGCTCGTAGTACTCGCGCTCCTCGTGCTCCTCGCGCACCCCGCCCGTCTCGAAACCGTCGAGGAGGATCTCCTCCCAGTCGATGGTCTCGTTGTTCACCGCCTCGCGCTCTTCCGGCGGCGCGGTCTCGGGTTCTGCCAGGTCGACCGGCCCTTCCTCCCCCTCCAGTTCCGGCTCCTCCTCCGAATCCTCCTCGTCCGGCTCGATCATGTCGAGGAAGGGATTGTTGAGCAGCTCCTGCTTGAGGTGCTGCTGGAGATCGAGCAGCGGCATGTAGAGCAGGTCCATCGCCTGGTACAGGCGAGGATTGATCTTCAGCTCCTGCCGAAGCGCCGCGTGCTGACTGAGCCCGGTTCTCATGCGGGAAGCTCCTCCCCGGCGTCGGGCACGATGGCCGACGCGTAGCCTTCCCGCTCCCGCTCGGCGGCAAAGCGAGAACGCAACCGGGCCGTGAGGGTCGGGCCGAGGTAGATGCGCGATACCTCGTCGTCGAAGACAAGGTCGCGCACCGTCCCGGAAACCTTCACCTGGCCGTCGAACATGATGTAAGCCCTGTCGACGATATCGAGCGTCTGTTCCACGTTGTGGTCGCTGATGAGCACCCCGATGCCGCGATGGCGCAGCCCGGCCACGATCGTTTGGATGTCATGGACGGCGATCGGGTCGACTCCGGCGAACGGTTCGTCGAGCATCATGAACTTGGGCTGGGAGACCAGCGCCCGGGTAATCTCCAGGCGCCGCCGTTCCCCGCCGGACAGGGCGTAGGCCCGGCTGTGCCGCAGGTGCTTGATGCTTAGTTCGTCGAGCAACCCTTCCAACCGTGTTCGACGCTCCTCCTTCGTGATTGGCAACGTCTCGAGGATCGCGAGGATGTTGTCCTCGACCGTCAGCTTCCGGAAGATGGACGGCTCCTGCGAAAGATAGCCGATCCCCCGGCGGGCGCGCTTGTACATCGGCATCCGGGTGATCTCCTCGCCGTCCAGCTTGATCGAACCGGCCTCGGGCTGGATGAGGCCGACGATCATGTAGAACGTGGTTGTCTTGCCCGCCCCGTTAGGGCCCAGGAGTCCGACAATCTCCCCCTGCTGCAGGCGGACCGCGACGTCGTTCACCACCCGTCGCTTGCGGTAGACCTTCACCAGCCCATGTGCCTCGAGAATGCTCCCGGAAAGGGCGACCGTGGGCTCCACCGCGCGCCGCGATGCCGGCGTCGGGACCGAGACGGTCGCGTGCTCGCCGGTGAGGCGCAGCGACTCGGCGACCCCCAGGCGCTGCGGCGCGATCTCGTCCCACAGCTCCGGGGAGAGCCGCACCTTGGCGCCGACGTCCTGGTCGCCGGGAACGGGGTATTCGATCAACCCCTGGGCCGCGAGCCTGGGGAGGACGGAGCGCTGGAGGAAGGCGCGCACCTCGTCCAGCGAGAGCCGTCCCGCCTCGCGGTCGGCGTCGCCGCCCTGGCTGCGGATCGCGGCGAGCCAGTCGTCGCGGAAGCGGATGGCGACGTCGTTGAAGACGGACAGCCCATTGGCGTCGGCCTCGCTGATAAGCGCGTGGAGCCCGAAGGCGACCGAGCGGTCGCCGCCGGCGCGCTGCTCGATGAGCGCCTGGACGCGGGGGGAGATGGGTTCGCCGTTCATGCGCGCGATAGGCTGGTCAACGTCACGGGCGACGGACGGCGTTAGGCTGCCGCCGGGTGATGGTTCCGGACTGCGGGTTACGTCCGTCGGCGCCGGCACGGCGGGGGGGGCGACGTTGCCGGGCGTTGGCCTTGGCCGAGTCACCGACGACGCTGTCGGGGAGCGCCTCGAGGAAGACACCACTGGCCGAGTCGACGACGGTCACCGTTTGCACTTCCTGCGACTTGAAGTCGACGATGATCTGTCGCCCCCGCACGTAGTTCACGCCGGGCTTCCGCACATCCTTGCGATTGGGGACCTGGTAGTAGGAACTCGCCGTGCCCGACGCCAGGAGGTCGCGGATCCTCGGCTTCGAGGTGGTATCGGTCGGCGGGAGCGAGTCGAAGCGGGCCACGATGGTGTCGCCGCGCAGCCAGTCGCGCTCGCGCGAGCGGACCTTGGAGGTGTCCGGGTCGGACTCCGCATAGGCCTGCCGCACGGCGTACATCTCGCGCAACTGCTGGTTAGGCATGCGTACGTCGATCGAGTCGGCGAGGATGGTGCGGTCCTTGGTGATGGCGGACGCCGACCCGGGGCCAAAGGCATAGGCGCGTTGCAGCCGGTTGTCCCGGACGCGCAGGTCGATGGTGTCCGAGGCCAGCGTGAGGTCCTTGTTGACGGCGACGCCTGAGTCCTTGGCCACCACGCGCTCGATGGCGCGGTTGCGCCCGTACATGTCGATGACCAGTCCGCGCAGGGTGAAGGAATCCTTCCCCTTGCTCTCGATGTACGGCTGCTTCATGAGCCGCGAGAACTGGCGCGTATTGTCGAGGTTCGCCGAGTCGCCGCGCGCCAGGATGTCGCTGCGGTCGATCGTCACCCGTCCCCAGGCGATGAAGAGCGAGTCGCCCTCGCCGTTGATGTTGTCGGCGACGAGGATGACCGGCTCACCGCGTCGCTTGCCCGTGGAGTCGGCCTCGATGAGGCGAAGCGTGGGACGGTTCGTGGCCACGATGCGCGCGCGCGTCCGTACGCCGCGCACGGCGCGGAAGTACTCGGCGCGTGGCCCCGTCATCGTCGACGAGTCGCTCATGACGGCGACCACGTTCCCCTCCGCCAGCAGCCGTTCTTCGGCACGGAAATAGGTGAGCTTGTCGGCGTCCAGGTTCACGCGCTTCTCGCGGTACTTCACGTTCCCCAGCAGGTAGTACAGCTGGTTCTGGTCGTAGAACTCCGCCGAGTCGGCGGTGATGGTGATGCCCTGCCCCGGGCAGCGGCCAATGAAGCCGCCGCCGAAGTAGGAGGTGTACTTCTGCGAGATGGGGTCCTTGATGAACTGCGAGCGGTCGCCGTCGATTTCCAGCAGGCACCGCTCGGCCGGCTTCTCGGGGGTACGGCGCCCTGGTGCGGAGGCGACGAAGGTCGACTCGGCCGCGGCTCCCGCCTTTCGCTCGATGATCGAGTCGATCTTGATGGGGGGGATTGAGTCCGCGGGCAGGGCCGGCCCCGGCGCCACCGGCCCTTGCCGCGGCGCGGCGGGACGTCGCCCAAACCGAATGCAGCCGGCGGTGGCGAGCAAGAGAATCGCGATCGCGATCGCGCGACCGTTCACGACTTGGGGATGGTGACCGCGCTGCCGCGCGAGCGCGTGGACTTGAGGACGCGGACGTTGTTGAGGTCCGGGTCGCCGATGAATCCGATTCCCTGCGTCACGCGACCGCCACCCTCGGTGATGGTGAAGGCGGAGTCGCTGGCGATCTCGTTGCGCGACGGATCGTAGCGCAGGTGCGGCGTCTCGAGCTTGCGGCCGTCGGTGGCGATGACCACGACATTGCCGCGCGCCTCCATGCTGCCGAGGCGGATGTTGTAGCTCCCGGTCTTCGACGTCAGGACGGCGTCCTTTTCCCCGCTCACCTTGAAGAAGGTGGTGTTGACGACGCGCATCTCGGTGCGGGTGTTGTCGTCGTACATGTACGCGGTGTCGGAGACCAGCTCGGCGCGACGCAACCCGCCATCGGTGAGGAAGAAGCGCACGCCGAACATCACCTGGTCGGCGGAGTCGGGGACGACACTCTTCTGCGCCACGGGCGTCGTGGTGGGTTGTTCGCACGCGGCCACGATCGCGAGGATCGCGACCGCGACGGACGAACGCATGGCAGATGAGAGGGACATCACGCGACCCCCGCGCGCATCAGGTCGTGCAGGTGGACGACGCCCACGACGGTTCCGTTGTCTTCGGTGACGGGCATCGCCATGATGCCGAATCGCTCCATGCGGTACACCACGGCGCTCCCAAGTTCCTCAGCCTTCGCGGTGCGCGGCGCGCGCGTCATGACCCGTTCGAGGGAGACACCAAAGGGGTCCGGCTCGCGCTCCATGAGGCGCGTGAAGTCGCCGGCGGTGAAGACGCCGAGGAGCTTTCCGTCCTCGTCCGTCGCGACGACGATCCCGCGCCGCTCGGCGAGGAGGACGATGGCGTCGCGCATGGTGGCGCTGGCGGGGAGAATCGGGAGGCGTTCGCGTTCCATCAGCTCGCGCACGCGGGTGAGGAGCTTGCGCCCCAGCGACCCGCCGGGATGGAGGCGCGCGAAGTCCTCGCGGCGGAACCCCTTGCGTTCGAGGATCACGACGGCGAGCGCGTCGCCTAACGCCAGCGCGGCGGTGGTGCTGGTGGTGGGCGCCAGGTCGTGCGGGCAAGCCTCCTCGCGCACCCAGGCGTCGAGCGTGGCGTCGCACTCGCGCCCCAGCGACGAATCGCACTGCCCCGTGAGGGCAATGGTGCGCACCCCGAAGCGCTTGAGGTGCGCCAGCAGGGTGAGGAGTTCCTCGCTCTCGCCGCTCTTGGAGAGCAGGATCGCGACGTCGTCGCTGCCCACCATGCCGAGATCGCCATGCAACCCTTCGGTAGGGTGGAGGAAGGTCGCGGGGGTCCCCGTGGAGGTGAGCGTTGCCGCGATCTTGCGCCCGATGAGCCCCGACTTGCCGACGCCGGCCACGATCACCCGACCGGTCGACGTGGCGATGAGGTCCACCGCGCGCGCAAAGCCGTCGCCCAGCCGGCGCTCCACCTCGGCCAACGCCTCGGTCTCGAGGCGGATCACGCGCTGCCCGAGGGCGATCGCCTCGCTCCCGGTCATGCCGGTTCCTCCTGCGCGCGCGAGGCCACGTACCACTCGACGAGGGCGTCCCACTCACCGCGCGCCTTGAGAAGGAGTTCGGCGAACTCGCGCACCGCGCCGTCGCCACCGCGCCGCGTGAGGCGAACCTTGGCCGTGCGGAATACTTCGTCCGTGGCGTTGGCGACCACCACGGGCATCCCAACGACGCGCAGCACGCCGAGGTCGGGGAGGTCATCGCCAACAAAGGCGACCTCGGCGAGGTCCATGCCCCGCGCGGCGATGAGCCTGTTGAGCGCGGGGAGCTTGCGCGCATGCTCATCCTGCACCAGCTCGTCGACCCCGAGTTCGGCTCCGCGCAGCGCCACGCTCTCCGACACGCGTCCCGTGATGATGGCGACCACGATGCCGGCCTTCTGCAGCATCTTGATGCCGAGTCCGTCCTGGATGTCGTATCGCTTGCTCTCGTAGCGTGCGCCGTCCACGTCGCCGAGGACGATCCCGCCGTCGGTGAGCACCCCGTCGACGTCGAGCGCGACGAACCTGATGCGCCGGGCATCGTCGGGGGCGATGTACGGGACACCGGCCGGCGTGAGTGGCGTCCCCGCCTGCGCACCGAAGCCAATCATCGACGCGCCTCCCAGACGGCAACGGCGCGGCGGATCAGTGCCGCGAGGGTGCCTAACGGGAGCATGTTGGGGCCGTCGCTCGGCGCGTGGTCGGGGTCGGGATGCGTCTCGAGGAAGAGCCCGTCGGCGCCGGCGGCGATCGCGGCGAGCGTGAGCGGCGGGATGAACTCGCGCAACCCGCCGCTGGCGCCGTCGGTGCCCTTTCCCGGTTGCTGTACGCTGTGCGTGCCGTCGAAGATGGCCGGGACGCCGGTGGCGGCGCGCATGCGCTCGAAGCTGCGCATGTCGACCACCAGGTCGCCGTATCCAAAGAACGAGCCGCGCTCCGTGGTGGCGATGGCCGAGACGGCAGCGTGGAGTTGGGCGACGGGCGTTACATCGGCGCCGGGGCGGGATCGCGCGACCTTCTGCACCGCACCCTTCATCCCCTCCGGGTGCAGCCACTGCCCCTTCTTGACGTTGACGGGGCGTCCCGTTGCACCTGCCGCCACCAGCAGGTCGGTCTGCCGGCACAGGAAGGCGGGGATCTGCAGCACGTCGACCACCGCCCCGACGGGCGCGCACTGTTCCGGCAGGTGCACGTCGGTGAGGACGGGGAGCCCCGTGGCCTCGCGGACGCGCGCGAGGCTGGCCAGCCCTTCCTCGATGCCCGGGCCGCGGGCGGCGCCGGGGTTCGAGCGGTTCGCCTTGTCGAACGATGCCTTGAAGATGATTCCGCCAGGCACAAGTGGGGCGAGCTTCGCGAGGTGCTCGGCGACGCGCAGGTTGAGCCCGTCGTCCTCGAGGACGCAGGGGCCGGCAATGAGGAAGAGACGGTCGGTGGGAAAGCCGGCGTACATCGTCAGTCCGCCGCCTCCACGAGGGACTTCGCCGTCGTCGTGCGCGCCTCGGCACGGCGGCGCGTGGCCGACGCGGCGACGAAGGCGGCAAAGAGCGGGTGCGGCCGCGTGGGGCGGGATTGCAGTTCCGGGTGGAACTGGCAGCCGACAAACCACGGATGGTCGGTGAGTTCCACGATCTCGACCAGCGACCCGTCAGGTGAAAGTCCGCTGAGCTTCATCCCATGCTCGATGAAGGCCTCGCGATACGAGTTCGACACCTCGTAGCGATGACGATGCCGTTCGCTGACTTCCGGGACGCCGTAGACCTCGGCCGCCTTGGTGCCGCGCGCCAGGCGGCACGGGTAGGCGCCCAGGCGCATCGTCCCCCCCATGTCGGTGACGTGCTTCTGCTCCTCCATCATCGCGATGACGGGGTGCTCGCACTCGGGGGCAAACTCACTGGAGTGCGAGTCGGCGAGGTTGAGCACGTCGCGCGCGAACTCGATGATCGCCACCTGCATCCCGAGGCAGATGCCGAAGAACGGGATGCGCAACTCGCGCGCGGCGCGAATCGCCTCGACCATCCCTTCCACGCCGCGGACGCCGAACCCGCCGGGGACGAGCAGGCCGTGGTAGTCGCGCAGGATCTCGCGCGCCTTCTCCGTGCTCGTGAACAGGTCGCTCGACGTCCAGGCGATATCGACGCCCACGTCGTTGGCAATCCCGCCGTGGATGAGCGCTTCCTGCACGCTCTTGTAGCTGTCGACGAACTGCGTGTACTTCCCCACCACGGCAATGCGCACCCGGTCGCGCGGCTGCACGACGCGATGCACCATGGCCCGCCACGCCGAGAGGTCGGGGGCGCGCCCGACGAGGTTGAGGCGCTCCATCACGCGCTCGTCGAGCCCCTGCTCCGAGAACTCCAGCGGGATCTGGTAGATCGTGGACACGTCGCGGCTCTCGATGACGTTGCCGAACTCCACGTTGCAGAAGAGCGCGATCTTGCGCTTGATGTCCTCGCTGAGCGGACGTTCGGTGCGGCAAATGAGCACGTCGGGCTGGATGCCCAGCTCCATGAGCTCGCGCACCGAGTGCTGCGTGGGCTTGGTCTTCACCTCGCCCGCTGCGGCGATGTAGGGTACGAGCGTGAGGTGGATGAACATCGCGTTCTGCTTTCCCACCTCCTGGCGGAACTGCCGGATGGCCTCGAGGAACGGCTGCGACTCGATGTCGCCCACCGTCCCGCCGATCTCGACGATCACGACGTCGTTCCCCGGTGCCAGGCGCTTGATGTGCGACTTGATCTCGTCGGAGATGTGCGGGATGACCTGCACGGTGGAGCCCAGGTACTCGCCGCGCCGTTCCTTCGTGATGACGTTGAGGTAGATGCGCCCCGTCGTCACGTTGTTGAGCTGCGACAGCGAGCGGTCGATGAAGCGCTCGTAGTGCCCCAGGTCCAGGTCGGTCTCGGCCCCGTCGTCGGTGACGTAGACCTCGCCGTGCTGGAAGGGCGACATGGTCCCCGGGTCCACGTTGAGGTACGGGTCGAACTTCATGATCGACACGCGCAACCCGCGCTCGACGAGGAGCCGCCCCAGCGACGCCGCGGCGATGCCCTTGCCTAACGACGACACCACGCCGCCGGTGACGAAGATGAAGCGCGTGGCCTGGTTGGGAGTCGGGGGAGTGGTCATCAGCGCCGTCCGGCGTAAAGGTCATGCCACCGCGCGTTGGCCCGGTGGAGGTCGTCTTCGGTATCCACGCCGCCCGGAGGCGGCTCGTCGATGGTCGCCACGCCCATCGCCATCCCGGCGGCGAGCGGACGCAACTGCTCGAGTCGTTCCACTCGCTCCAGCGGATGCTCGGGAAGCGACACCCACGCCGCGAGCGCATCCCGCGTGTAGGCATAGATCCCCAGGTGCTGGCGCACGAGCGACGCGCGAAGCGCCGAGTCGGCGGCGTCAGCGGCGTCCCGCAGGTGCGGAATGGGCGAGCGCGAGAAGTAGAGCGCTCGCCCATCGTCGCCTGCCACCACCTTCACCGCATGCGGCGAATCGAGGATCGCCTCGTTGGCCACGGCGCACGCGGTTCCCAGCGGGAATCGCTCGACGGCCACCATTGCCAGGGCACCACGCACCGCGGCTTCCGAGACGAATGGTTCGTCGCCCTGCACGTTGAGGATCACGTCGTGCAGCGCATACTCCGGCCGTGCCGCGACCTCGGCGATCCGATCAGTTCCCGAGCGATGCGTCGCCGCGGTGAGTACCGCGGTTCCACCGGCCTGTCGAACGGCCTCGGCAATCTCCTGCGCGTCGGTCGCGACGACCACGGTTGGTGCCACCTGCATGGCGACGACGCGCTCCCAAACGCGAACGATGAGCGGGCGTCCACCCAGCAGGCGGAGGGGCTTCCGCGGGAGGCGGGTCGCCCCGAGTCGCGCCGGAATGACGGCGAGGACTCCAGCGACGGTGGAGGAGGCGGGGGCGGCCGAGTTCGCAAAAGGCACGCCACCCAAGTTAATCCGCGCGATACCGCTTTTCCAACCGCGATGCGTCGCCCCCTATCGCGACGGCAGGAGTTCGCCCAGCAGTCGCAGCGCGTTCTCCCCCATCACCTTCCTCACCTGCTCGTCCGACAGCCCCGCGTCGCGCAGCGCCGCCGCCACCAGGCCCATCCCGCTGGCGTCGAACGGCTCGGCGGTGCTCCCATCGAAGTCAGACCCGAGGGCAATGTGGTCCTCCCCGGCGACCCGCATCGCGTAAGCGACCGCCCGGGCAAAGGACGCCGCCGTGGGCTCGCATATGGCGCCGTCCCAGTAGCCGATCCCCACCACCCCGCCGCCGGCGGCGATGCGCCGCAGCTGGTCGTCGGTGAGGTTGCGCGGCCCCGGGCAGGTGCCCTGCACCCCGCCGTGCGAGACGACGATCGGACGGCGCGTCGTGGCGAGGATGTCGTCCACGAGGCGCGGCGAGGCGTGCGCGACGTCGATCACCAGCCCTAACGAGTCCATCCGCGCGACCACCTGCCGGCCGAAGGGCGTAAGCCCCCCCTGCTCCACCCCATGCGCCGACCCGCCCACCTCGTTGTCGAAGAAGTGGGTGAAGCCAAACATGCGAAAGCCGTCGGCGGCGAGCGAGTCGAGGAAGTCGAGGCGCCCCTCGAGCGGATGCAACCCCTCCGTGGCGAGGAGCGCGCCGATGGCGGGGCGACCGCGCCGGCGCAGGGCGAGGAGTGCCGCGAGCTCTTCGCGGGATGTCACCAGGCGCAACGCCGAGTCGCCGCGCGCCGCGCTGCGCGCCACCGCATCCCTGAGCCGCCTCGCCTGCCAGCGCGCGCGACCGAAGACCGAGAACCAGGCGCGAACCGGGTACCGCTCGGCAATGGCGAGGATCGTGATGTTGTCCGTCGTTGCGGTATTGCGCTCGTAGTTGATACCGCGCGGCGTCTTGGTCACCACGGAGAACACCTGCAGGGCGACATGTCCGTCCTGGAGGCGCGGGACGTCGACGTGCCCGTAGTCATGCCGCTCGAGCAGGTCGCGCGGCCACAGCAGGGCGTCGGCGTGGAGGTCGACCACGTCAAGCGTGCGCAGGAGCGACTCTGCCGCCGGTGGGGCCGTGTACGGCGCAGGGGCCAGCAGCGTGTTCATGGAGCGGTCGGCCATGGCCGCGCCGCGCGTGAAGAAGACCACCAGCCCGGCCGCGACGACGGCGGCAAGGGCGAGGAGCAGCTTGCGGGTCACGGGCGTGAGGAGGGTCAGGCCGCGCGCGCGCGCGCGTGAAAGGCGTCGGCCATCGCGAGGAAGTTGCGCAGCATCTCCTTGCCACCCTGCGTCAGGATCGACTCGGGATGGAACTGCACCCCCCACACCGGGTGCGAGCGGTGGCGCAGGGCGTGGATCTCGTCAGGCAGGTCGGCGGCGTGCGCCACGACGTCGAGCGTGTCGGGGAGCGAGACCCGCTCCACGATCAACGAGTGGTAGCGCATCACACGGAGCGGCGACGGGAGCCCCTGAAAGAGCCCGCTCCCCTCGTGCACCACCTCCGACACCTTGCCGTGCATCACGCGCGAGGCGCGCACCACGCGACCGCCGTACGCCTCGCCGATCGCCTGGTGCCCGAGACAAACTCCCAGCAGCGGCGTGGTGGCGCCCAGGGCACGGATCACGGGGACGCTGATCCCCGCCTCGTGTGGCGTGCACGGCCCTGGCGAGATCACGATGGCCCGCGGCGACATCGCGCGCACCGCATCGACCGTGAGCGCGTCGTTGCGGTGCACCACCGGCGACGCCCCCAGTTCACCGAAGTACTGGACCAGGTTGTACGTGAAGGAGTCGTAGTTGTCGATGACGAGGAGCACGAGGACGATTGGCGAAAGGAGGAGGCAGCGCGTGTTGCGTCCGCTCTGGCGTGCGCGCTGGTCTGCGCGCGGGCGTGCGCCGACGCTTCACCCACGCGGATGATACTGCCGGTGAACGGTGCGCAGATAGTCGCGGTTGACGTGCGTGTAGATCTGCGTCGTGGAGATGTCCGCGTGCCCCAGCATGTCCTGCACCGCCCGCAGGTCGGCCCCGCCCTCCAGCAGGTGCGTCGCAAAGGAATGGCGCAGCGTGTGGGGCGATACGTGTTTCTCGATGCCGGCGCCCTCCACGTGCTTGCGAAGGATCTTCCACGCCCCCATGCGCGACAGCGCCTGGCCACGCGCATTGAGGAAGAGGATCCCCTTCCCGCTCCCCCGCTCGAGCCGCGGGCGCAACTCGCGCAGGTACAGGTCGATCGCGCCAACCGCCGAGCGTCCCACGGGAACCAGTCGTTCCTTGGCGCCCTTGCCGAAGACGCGCACCAACCCCTCGTCGAGGAGGACGTCCTTCACCTGCAGCCCGATCCACTCGCTCACGCGGAGCCCCGCCCCGTAGGCCAGTTCGAGCATCGCCCGGTCGCGAAAGAACATCGCATCGTCGATCAGCGGCGCCCCCAGCAACCGGTCGACTTCTTCCACCGAGAGGACGTCGGGGAGGTCGCGCCAGCGCTTGGGCATCTCCAGACGGTCGCTGGGATCGCTGGCAACGACCCCTTCGCCCAGCAGAAAGCGAAAGTACGTCCGCACCCCCGACACGTTGCGCCGGATGGACGATGGCGAGAGCCCCAGGTCCTTGAGGTGGTAGACGAAGTCGCGCAGCAGTCGCGCGTCGAGTGCACCGGGAGCACGCACCCCCTTGGTGACGGCGAAGATGGCGAGGCGCGCCACGTCGCGTCCGTACGCGTCGCGCGTGCGCTCCGACGAGCCCTGCTCGAGCGAGAGGAAGTCGTCGAAGCGCTCCAGGTAGAAGGCGCGCGCCACGTCATCGGGCGTCAGCGGCTCGCCCATCGCCGTTACTCCTCCCCCGCGCCGCCCTTTCGGCGCCGCGCGACGTACCAGGCGCCCAGCGCCACGACGACGACCACTCCCGCCACCACCCCCGACCAGCGTCCGAGCCGCCCAACCTGGCGCGCCAGCAGCTCCCAGTTGCTCCCCGCGGTGAAAGCGAGCCAGGTGATTGCCCCGTACCAGATGGCCGAGGCGGCGGAAATCGCGATGGCCAGCCCCGGCAGCGGGAAGTGCAGCGCGCCAGACATGGGCGGGACGAGGGCGCGCACGCCGGGAAGGAATCGGCTCACGAAGAAGGCGAGAGCGCCGTAGCGCTCATGCCAGGCGGCAAGGCGAGCCTCATTTCGCCCTCCCGGCGCCACATGGAAGCGCCGCGCAATCCAGGCGCGTCCCAGCCTCCGTCCCGCCACGTACATGGCCAGCGCCCCCGCCACGTTGCCGAGCCAGACGGCGAGGAAGGCCGGCCACGGCGAAGCCTGGTTGCGGGCGGCCAGAAACCCGCCGAACGCCACCAGCACGTCGGCCGGAATGGGTGGGAAGATGTTCTCGACCGCGGCCAGCGCCGCCATGGCGGCCAGGAGCGTGGCCGGATGGAGCGCCGAGAGCCAGTCCAGCAGCGATTGCAGCTGCAGCACGGCGCGCTCAGCCAGCGGCGGTGGCGCGCGCGGAACCGAGCGTCGCAACTGCGACGCAGGCCAGTCCCTCGCCGCGCCCGATCCACCCCATCCCCTCGTTCGTCTTCCCCTTCACGCTGACCGCGCCCAGCTCCAGCTGCAACACCGCCGACAGGCGCTCGCGGATGCGCAGGCGGTGCGGGCCGATCCGCGGACGCTCGGCAATCACCGTCACGTCGATGTTGGTCAGCGTGAAGCCCAGCGCACGCACGCGATCGTACGCCGCCAGCAGCATCTCCACCGAATCCCTGCCGCGGTTCGCGGGATCGGTGTCGGCAAACATCTCGCCGATGTCGCCCGCGCCCGCGGCGCCGAGGATGGCGTCGGTGAGCGCGTGGCAGATCGCATCGCCGTCGGAGTGCCCCACGAGGACCACATCCGACGGAACGTCGACGCCCCCGAGGCGCATGGGGCCTCCGGGGGCGAAGCGGTGCGAGTCGTAGCCGATTCCCGTGCGCATCAGGCGGCGACCGGCGTCTCCTGCGGGATGAGCGAGTAGTCCTGGCGCCGGCGCGCTGGGGTGAAGCCGGCGTCGCGAATGAGGCGCTCCAACTCGTCCGTGGTGGTGCGGTACGTCGTGTTGGCCGCCGACACCACGTTCTCCTCGATCATGAGCGAGCCAAAATCGTTGCAGCCGAACGAGAGCGCGAGCTGCCCGATCTTCATCCCCATCGTCACCCAGCTGGCCTGCAGGTTGGGGACGTTGTCCAGCACCATCCGCGCAATGGCGACGGTGCGCAGGTACTCCGTCGCATCGGTCTTTTGCATGTGCGACATCTGCGGCGTGTTCTCCGGCTGCAACGGCCAGGTGATGAAGGCGGTGAAGCCGTTGGTGCGCGCCTGCACCGCGCGCACGCGCTGCAGGTGCTCCAGGCGCTCCGCCAGCGTCTCGCCGATCCCGTACATCATGGTGACCGAGGTCTTCATTCCCTCGTTATGCGCCAGCTCCATGATCTCCAGCCAGCGGTCGGCCCCGGCCTTCTTGGGGGCGACGATGTCGCGCACGCGCTGGACCAGGATCTCGCCACCCCCGCCCGGGATGGAGTCGAGCCCCGCCTGTTGCAGCTCACGGATGACGTCGACCGCCTCCATCCGGAACGTCTTGGCAAAGAAGTCCACCTCGCTCGGACTGAAGCCGTGGACGTGGATGGGATGGTGACGCTTGATGTAGCGCAGCAGGTCCAGGTACCACTCGAAGGGGATGTACGGGTTGTGCCCCCCCTGGATGAGGATCTGCACCCCGCCCAGCGCCTTCGTCTCCTCGATCTTCTCCCCGATCTGCTCGAACGAGAGCGTGTACCCTTCCCCGTGCTTGGGACGACGGTAGAAGGCGCAGAAGCCGCAGTCGGCCACGCAGACGTTGGTGTAGTTGATGTTCCGGTCCACGATGAACGTGACCGTGTCGTGCGGATGCTTCTCGCGCCGGATCCGGTCAGCCTCGTGGCCGAGTTCGAGGAGCGGGGCGTTGGTGTAGAAGTCGAGGAGGTCGCGCGTCATGCCCGCAAAGCTATCCATGTGCACGGGTCATCCACCAGCGATGGCCCGGTGCACCGCCTGCGCCAACACTTCGGCCCCCACCGGCTTCTGCAGCACCTCCGAGATCCCCCCGTCGGCCAGCGCTTGCGGGGCGAAATCGCCAATGAAGCCCGACAGGACGAGAATCGGCACCGTGACCCCGGCCGCGCGCACCGCCGCCGCAAACTCGAGTCCCGTCATTCCCGGCATCAGGTAATCGGTCACGATCGCCGCGAAGGCCTCGGACGACCCCTGCCGCGCATTGAGGGCAACCAGCGCCTCACGCGGATCGGCGCACCCCATCACGCGGTACCCCATCCGCTCCAACTGTCGCTCCCCGATCTTCACCAACGTCGACTCGTCATCGACATAGAGCAGCCACTCGCCATTGCCCCGCGGGACGGCATCGCTCGCCGACAGGTCCTGGCCCGCATCCTCCTCGATGGCCGGAAAGAGGCAGTGCACGATTGTCCCCACCCCGGGCGACGATTCCATCTCGATCACCCCTTCGTGGTCGTGCACGATACCGTGCACCAGGGCGAGCCCGAGCCCGCTTCCCGTGCCGACAGGCTTGGTCGTGAAGAAGGGCTCGAACGCCTTGAGCCGCGTCGCCTCATCCATGCCGTGACCGTTGTCGCGAACGGTCAGGCGAAGGTACCGCCCTTCGCGCGCCGCGGCGCGTGAGCGCGCCAGGCTGTCGTGCAGGTACACCTCGTCCAGGGCGATGATGAGCGTGCCGCCGTCGGGCATGGCCTGCGCCGAGTTCGTGGCCAGGTTCATCACGACCTGCTGCAGCGATGTAGCGTCGCCGCGCATGCGCCGCCGCATGGGGAGCAGCGTCAACTCGATGCGGACGTTGGGCGGGAGCGAGGCGCGCAGCAGGCGCGCCGAGTGCGCCATCGTGTCACCCAGGTCGAGCGGGGACATCTTCACCGATTGTCGCCGGCTGAAGCGCAGGATGCGCTCGACCAGCTCGCGCCCCCGATGCGCCGCGGTGAGCAGGTCGCGCACGTCCTCCTCGACCTGGGGCCGGTCGCCAACGGCCCGCAGCACCAACTCGCCCAGCCCCACGATGGAGGCGAGGACGTTGTTGAAGTCGTGCGCCACCCCGCCGGCGAGCGTGCCGAGTGCTTCCATCTTCTGCGACTGCCGCAGCTGCGCCTCGAGCCAGTCGCGCTCCCGGGCGGCGGCGAGTCGCTCCGTGATGTCCACGATGGAAGCAACGACGAAGATTCCATCCTCGGTCGCGACTGGGGTGAGCCCGATCTCGACCGGGAACTCGCTCCCGTCGGCGCGTCGCGCGCTCAGCTCACGGCCTGCCCCCATGCGTCGCGCCGTCGGATCCGTCACGAAGTCGTCGCGAAGGGCTGGATGCGCGCCGCGCGAGCGCTCGGGAAGGAGCAACTCCACGCTCTGGCCATACATCGCCTCGCGTGCGTACCCGAACAGGCGCTCGACCTCGGCGTTCACGAGCACGATTCGACCGCGGTGATCGACCATCAGCAAGCCAATCGGCGACGACTCGACCACGGCGCGCAGCTGCTGCGCCGTGTATGGGGTGTGGGGCATCTAGGCCGCGGGGAGAAAGGCCAGGGTCCCGTTCGGCACACGTCCCGCGGCCACGAGGCGGCGGAAGAACTCGGTGAGCCCGGCCAGGTGTTCGTACCCGAGCCCGTAGTCGAGCCCCGCGAAGTACTCGACGCAGGCGGCACGGGCCACCCCGGTGGCGCGCGCCGCCTGGTCGGCCAGCTCATCGAGATGCTGCAGCCCCCAGTCGCGGGAGCGGATGAGCGATGCGTGCGCGCCTAACGACTCGGTGACCGGCGTGGTGCGCAGCGCAACCCAGACGGCGAAGACGAACGGGAGCCCGGTCCAGCGCTTCCACTCCGCCCCCAGGTCGTAGACGTACGGGTACGAGGCGAACGACTCGCCGCCGCGCCACTGGCGCGCGTTGTCCAGGATGAGCGCCGCATCGCCAATGACCAGTCGGGCCTCGTGCTCCTCCTCGGCGAAGCGCGTGATGTCGGCCAACTCGCTGTTGCCGGGGACGAACTCGGGGCGCGCATGCCAGACGTGCTCGAAGAGCAGCTCGAGGAGCGCGACGCTCGTCATCGAGCTGCGCGAGACGATCACGCGGTGCCCGTTGAGTTCCGCCGCGGGGCGCTGGCTGAACAGCATCACGCTGCGCACCGGGCCGTCGCAGGAGATGGCGAGGTCCGGCAGCAACAGGTAGCGCCTGGAGTCGCGCGCGTACTCGACGGCCGAGACCACGCTCACGTCGAGCGTCCCCGCCGCCATCTGCTGGTTGAGTGCACTGGGGATCCCGTCGATGAGTTCCCCGTCGAGGCTCACGATCCCGCGATCAATCGCCCCATAGACCGGGTAGCAGTTGATGTACGGGATGCGGCCGATGCGCATGTCAGGCGGCGTGCGCGTCGCTGACGGCGCTGGTAGCGCTGGCGGCGCTGTCAACGCGCGGGGTTTCGTTGCCGCCTTCGCTGCCGTCGTCGAAGCGTCGCAGGATCCGGTAGAACGAATCGCGCTCGGCTGGCGTCTTCTTCGCCCCGCGAATGAGGCGCAGCAGATCGTCGAGCGACATGCCTTGCGGCGTCGTGGCGCCCACGGCGTGGTAGATCTTCTCCCGCACCACGGTCCCTTCCAGGTCGTTCACCCCGAAGTGCAGCGCCACCTGCGAGAGGAAGGGGGTGACCATGATCCAGTGTGTCTTGATGTGCGCGAAGTTGTCGAGGTACAGCCGCCCAACGGCCAGCATCTTGAGGTCGTCGTAGCCGGTCGTCCCCCGTCCGCGCCGGCCGAGCTGCTCGCCCAGGGCGTTGTCGTCGGGATGATAGGCCAGCGGGATGTAGGCCAGGAAGCCGCCGGTTTCGTCTTGCAGCTCGCGGAGCATGCGCAGGTGCTCGACGCGATCCTCCAGCGTCTCCACGTGCCCGTACAGCATTGTGCAGTTGGAGCGGATCCCGAGCTGGTGCGCGGCGCGATGGACGCCGATATAGTCGGCGCCGCCCAGCTTCCGGTCGGCGATCCGTTCGCGCACCGCCGCGCTGAAGGTCTCCGCCCCCCCGCCCGGCAGCGTGTCCAGCCCCGCCTCGCGCAGCGCCGACAGCACGTCGTGCCAGCTCATCTTCTCGATGCGCGCCAGGTGGGCGATCTCGACCGCGGTCAGCGCCTTGATGTGCACATGCGGCAGCTCGCGCTTGAGCATGCGGAACATCTCGGTGTAGTACGCCAGCCCGGCCTTCATGTCGAGCCCGCCCACGATGTGGAACTCGCGCGTGAGGCCGTTGCGCGCCAGCTCCGCCTCGGCCATCACCTGCTCCATCGTGTAGCGGTACGCCCCATCCTCCTTGGGAAGGCGCGCGAAGCCGCAGAAGACGCACGTCTTGCGCAGCACGCAGACGTTGGTGGGGTTGATGTGCTGGTTGGAGGCGAACGTCACCACGTCGCCGTGGCGCGCGCGGTTCACCGCATCGGCCATGTGCCCCACGCCGAGCAGGTCGGACGTGCGATACAGCGCGAGCGCGTCCTCCTCGTTCAGCCGTTCGCCAGCTGCAACCTTGTCGGCGATCGGCCACAGCGCCGGATCGCGGATGGCATCGCGCGGGACTTCCACCGCCTGGGGCACGACTGGGCTCGCTTACTCGGCGTAGCGCCGGACCGCCAGGGCCACGTTGTGGCCGCCGAAGCCCGACGAGTTGCTGATGGCCACGTCCACCGTGCGCTCCACGGCGACGTTAGGCGTGACGTTGAGGTCGCACTCGGGATCGTGCTCGAACTGGTTGATCGTCGGCGGGACGGTCCCGTGGACGATGGCCAGCGTGCTGACGATGAACTCCACCGCACCGGCGGCGCCCAGCATGTGTCCCGTCATGCTCTTGGTCGAGCTGACGTTGAGCGCGTCGGCGTGTGTCCCGAACACCGCGCGAATGCCGCGGATCTCGTTGGAGTCGTTGAGCGGGGTGGAGGTGCCGTGCGCGTTCACGTACTGCACCTGCTCCGCCCCCAGGCCGCCGTCCTTGAGGGCGCGGCGCATGGCGCGCTGCAACCCCTCGTGGTCCTCCGGCTGCCCGGTGATGTGATAGGCATCGCCCGTGGCGCCGTACCCGCTCACCTCGCCGTAGATGCGGGCGCCACGACGGCGCGCGTGCTCCAGTTCCTCCAACACGACAATGCCGGCGCCTTCGCCCATCACGAAGCCGTCACGTCCCTTGTCGAACGGGCGCGACGCGGTGGCCGGGTCGTCGTTACGCTCGGAGAGCGCCGTCATGTTGGCGAAACCGCCAATCGACATCGGCGTCACCGCCGCCTCGGCACCGCCGGCGATGATGATGTCGGCGTCGCCGTGCTGGATGGCACGAAACGCCTCGCCGATCGCGTGCGCGCTCGATGCGCAGGCCGACACGGTGCCGTAGTTCGGTCCCTTGGCGCCGAAGCGCATCGAGACGATCCCGGCGGCCATGTCGGAGATGAACATCGGGATGAAGAACGGGGAGATCTTGCTTGGCCCCCGCTCCCGATACACGTCGTGCTGTTCCTCGAACACGCGGATGCCGCCGATCCCGGAGCCGATGATGACGCCCGTGTCCTCGGGAACGAAGCCTCCCTCGGACAAACCGGCGTCCTGCATCGCCTGCACCGCCGCCGCCAGCGCGTATTGCGCGTAGACGTCGTTGCGCTTGGCTTCCTTCCGGTCCATGTACAGCCCGGGATCGAACCCCTTCACCTCACAGGCAAAGCGCACCTTGAAGTGCGTGGCGTCGAAGCGGGTGATCGGTCCAGCGCCCGACGTGCCCGCGACCAGCGCGCGCCACGTCGTCGCCACATCGTTGCCGACCGGCGTGATGGCCCCGAGGCCCGTGACGACGACTCGACGCCGCATTACGCGCTGACCTTCTCCTTCAGGTAGCCCAGGGCATCACCGACCGTGCGCAGCTTCTCGGCGTCCTCGTCCGGGATGTCGATGTTGAATTCCTTCTCGAACTCCATGACGAGTTCGACGATGTCGAGGCTGTCCGCGCCAAGGTCCTCGATGAAGCTGGCCTCGTTCGTGAGCTTCTCGCGCTCGACGCCCAACTCCTTCTCGATGATGTCTTTGACCTTCTCGCTCAGGTCGGCCATGACCGGGTCCTCTGGGTAAGTGCGTTGATGGTGGTGGGACGGGAAAAGATAAGCGAAGTGCGTGTGGGTTACATCACCAGCCCGCCGTCGACCACGAGGACCTGCCCCGTGATGTAGGCGGCCCGGTCCGAGGCCAGGAAGGTGACCACGCTGGCGATGTCGTCCGGGCTCCCCAGTCGTTCCAGCGGGATCTGGGCGCTCATCGCCGTGCGCGCCTCGGGTGTCATCGCCGCCGTCATGTCGGTTTCGATGAAGCCGGGGGCGACCACGTTGGCCAGGACGCCGCGCGAGGCAAACTCCCTGGCCACCGACTTGGTGAGCCCGATGAGCCCCGCCTTGCTCGCGGCATAGTTGCTCTGCCCCTTGTTGCCGATGATGCCGACGACGCTGGCGATGTTGATGATGCGCCCCCAGCGCTTCTTCATCATCCCGCGCACCGCGGCGCGGGTGGTGGCGAAGGCACTGCGCAGGTTGGCGTCGATCACCGTGTCCCAGTCGTCGTCCTTGAGACGCAGCATGATGTTGTCGCGCGTGAGGCCGGCGTTGTTGACGAGGATGTCGATCCCGCCGAATGCCTTCTCCACCGCGTCGACCAGCACATTCACCTGCGCCACGTCGCTGACGTCACAGGCAAAGCCCTGAGCGCCGTTCCCCACCTCGGCGGCCACCGCGTCGGCCCGCGCCTGGTCGCGTCCCACGATCGCCACGCGGGCGCCGGCGTCGCGCAGCGACTGCGCAATGGCGCGCCCGATGCCGCGCGTGCTCCCCGTCACCAGCGCGCTCTTTCCCGTTAGGTCGATCTGCATCACGCCACCCTGGCAAGGAGTTGTTCCACGTCGGCCGCCGTTCCGCAGGGCGCGGTGGCGACGGTCGGGGCGATCTTCCTGACCAATCCGGCAAGGACCGTCCCCGGCCCCAACTCGACGAAGAGTGCGTCGGGATGGGCCGCCGCGAGTCGCTCGACCAGCTCCGTCCAGCGAACCGGCGCCGTCAGCTGCTCGAGGCAGAGACGCTCGGCCGACGGCGCGTCGCCCACCACGTCGGCGGTGACGTTCGCATACACGGGCACGAGCGGCGCGACGAAGCCGGCGGCGGCAATCGCCTGCTGCAAGCCATCGCGCGCCGGGCGCATGAGGGGCGAGTGGAAGGCGCCGCTCACGTTGAGGCGCATGGCGCGCTTGGCGCCGGCCGCCTTGCACAGCGCCATCGCCGCCTCGACACCGGCCACCTCACCGGAGATCACGACCTGTCCCGGGGCGTTGTAGTTGGCGGGGACCACCTCGCCGCCGTCGGGAGCGGCGCTGGCGCGCCGGCAGATCTCGTCGACCGACTCGGTCATGTCGCCAAGAATTGCCGCCATCGCCCCGGGGCGCGCCACGCCGGTCTCGGCCATCAGGCGCCCGCGCTCGCGTACGAGGCGCACCGCGGCCGGGAGCGTCAGCGACCCGGCGGCGTGGTAGGCGGTGAACTCGCCTAACGAATGCCCGGCGGCGGCGCGCACCTTCCCGGCCAGCGCGCTCGCCACCACGGCCCACGCGGCCGCGCCGTGCGTCAACAGCGCGGGCTGCGCGTTGGCCGTCAGCGTGAGCGTCTCGGCCGGCCCGTCGAAGCACAACGTTGACAGCGACTCGCCCAGTGCCTCGTCGGCAGCTGCAAACACTTCACGCGCGCGCGGAAAGGCGTCCACGAGCTCCTTTCCCATCCCCGGCTTCTGCGATCCCTGGCCGGGAAACAGCAGGACGACATCCATAAGACCCTAGAAGCGGATAACCAGCGAGGCCCAGGTAAAGCCCGCGCCAAAGGCGACGAGCAGGACGTTCATCCCCTCCGTGATGCGCCCGCTCTGCATCGCTTCCTCGAGCGCGATGGGGACAGACGCCGAGGAGGTATTCCCGTAGCGGTCCACGTTCACGTAGACCTTCTCCATCGGGATCCCGGCATGCTTGGCCGTTGCCTCGATGATGCGGATGTTGGCCTGGTGCGGGATCATCACGTCGATCTCCGCTCCCGTGAGCCTGGCCCGATCCAGCGCGTGGTCGGCCGCTTCGGACATCGAGCGCACCGCGTGCTTGAAGACCTCGCGCCCCTCCATCTTCACGTAGAACGAGCGGTCGTCGAGTACGTGCTGGTCGAACGGGTGCGCCGCACCGCCGGCGGGGCGATACAGGAGTTCCGCCAGACGCCCGTCGGTACGCATGAAGCTCGACAGGATTCCCTTCGTTCCGTCGGACTTCTTGAGCACGGCGGCCCCCGACCCGTCCCCAAACAAGACGCACGTCGAGCGATCCTTCCAGTCGACGATGGTGGTGAGCTTCTCGGTCCCGATCACCAGCGCCGTCTCGGCGCTCCCGGCCTGCATGAGCCCTTCGGCGACGATCAGGCCGTAGAGGAACGACGAACATGCCGCCATCACGTCGAAGGCTGCGGCGCGCGTGGCCCCCAGCTCCGCCTGCACATCGACCGCGGTGGACGGGAGGAGCCGATCGGGCGAGGCCGTGCCCAGCACGATGAGGTCGAGCTCTCCCGCCGTGACGCCGGCGCGCTCCATGGCCACGCGTGAGGCCGCAGATGCCATGGTGCGGTTGGTCTCGGCGGCGGCGGCCACGTGTCGTTCGCGGATGCCCGTGCGCTGGACGATCCACTCGTCGTCGGTCTGCAGCCCGAGCTCGGCGAACTCCGCGTTCTTCATGACCCGCGGCGGCGCGTACTTGCCGACGCCGGCGAGGTAGGCAATGGGGCGCTTCACGCGGCGCTGCCCGCCTGCTCGTTCTCCGTCAGGCGCCGTCCGATGTGATCATTCATGCGGGTCTCCACCGCCCGCAACGCCACCTTGATCGCGCTCGTGATGGCTCGCGGGTTCGACTTGCCATGCGAGATGATGGACACGCCCTTCACGCCGAGCAGCGGCGCGCCCCCGTGCTCCGAATAATCGAGGTGCTTGAACGTCGCCGCCAGCTGCTCCTTGGAGAGACCCGCGCTGCGGGCGACCATGTTGATCAGCGTGGGGGCGATTGCCTCGTAGAACTTGAGGAGCGCGTTGCCGACAAAGCCGTCGCAGACCACGACGTCGATGGCGCCACGATCGCTGCGCCCCAGGGGGATGTCGCGCCCCTCCACGTTCCCGTGGAAGTTGAGCCCCGAGCGCAGGAGGAGCTGATGTGCTTCCTTCACCGCGACGTTCCCCTTTTCCGGTTCCTCGCCAATGCTCAGCAGCCCGATGGACGGGTTGGTGCGCCCCAGCATGTCCTCGGCGTACACGGCACCCAGCCGGGCAAACTGCACGAGTTCCTGCGGGGAGCAATCGACGTTGGCCCCGGAATCGAGGACGACGACCGACTGCGCGGCGGTGGGGAAGACCGTGCTGATGGCTGGGCGGGAGAGCCCGGGGTGCAGCCGGAGGATGAGCGTCGAGATGGCCATCTGCGCCCCCGTATTGCCGGCGGAGACGAAGGCCTCGGACTCTCCATCGACCTGGAGCTTGAGCCCGACGTGCATCGAGCTGTTCGGCTTGCCGCGAATGACCGCCGATGGCTTCTCCCCCATCTCGATGATGTCCGAGGCTTCGATGATGTCGAGGCGATCGGCGTGGGGGGCCATCCCCGCATGGGCGCCCGAGAGCGCCTCGTCGAGCGCCCGTCGGATGACCGACGGGATGCCGACGAGTTGGAGGCGGTGCGAGGGATCGAGTTCGGCGAGGGCCAGGAGCGCCCCCGCGACGGGTGCGGAGGGGGCGAAGTCGCCCCCCATCGCGTCAAGCGCGATGCGCGCCAAGGTTACGCTTCCTGCGCTTCGACTCGCTGCTCACCCGCGTAGTACCCGCACTCCGCGCAGACGCGATGCGGGCGCTTCATGCTCCCGCAGCGCGGGCAGCTCTGGATGGCGATCGCCGGGGCGACCTTGTGCGTGTTGCGCGCGCGCTTCCGGCGCTTGGAGGTACGTCGCTTGGGGACGGCCATGGGACTATCGTCTCGAAGAAAGTGATCCGCCTAACGTGCCGACTCGTCCAGCGAGCGCAGCGCATCCCAGCGGGGATCTTGCACCTGGGCGCAGCGGCACGCCCCGGCGTTCAGGTCGGCGCCGCATTGCGGACACAACCCCTTGCAGTCCTCCTTGCACACCACGAGCGCGGGGACGGCCAGCAGCCATTCCTCACGGATCGCGGGGCGAAGGTCCAGGTCGTGTTCGCGGGCGTCGATGGGGTACACATCGGGGTCGTCCTCGTCCTCGCCCCCCGACTCGGCGAACAGCACGTGCACGTCCTCCGCCACCGGCGTCTCCACGTCGACCAGGCACCGACGGCAGGAGTCGCGCGCGACCCCCGACAAGTGCCCGCTGAAGTAGAACCGTTCCGACCCCGCGCTCGACAGGCGCCCCGTCACGTGCACTCCGTGGACGGGACGCGCGTCGCCTTCGAGCCAGACCGGATCGTTACCGGGAAGCACGCCATCGACGCGGGCCGCCTGGCTTTCCAAGGTTCGAAGGTCAAAGGACAGCATAGCCCGGCAATTTAGACTTGCCGGGCTAGCGTATCAAGTGGCGATGTTTTTTGGACTTACGCCCCTCGCACCACCCCTCCCACCACCCCCCGGCGAGCGCGATCGACCCAGAGCGCCCACCGACTACAGAATGTCCGACTCGGCGAAGAAGAAGCGCGACTCGCGCGAGGCGTTCTCGTCCGAATCCGACGCGTGAATCGCGTTCCGTTCCTTCGATTCGGCATAGAGCTTCCGAACCGTCCCTGCCGCCGCCTCCGCCGGGTCGGTCGCCCCGATCACCTTGCGCAGTTCCGCCACCGCATCACCCCGCTCCAGCACGATCGGCATGCACTTCCCCGACGTCATGAACGTCACGAGCGACCGGAAGAACGGGCGCTCGCGGTGCACGCCATAGAACTCTTCGGCCTGCGCCGTCGACAGGTGCATCACCCGGGCGGCGACGACCGTGAATCCCGCCCCCTCGAGGTGGGCGACGATCTTCCCGGCCTTCCCGACCGCAAAGGCGTCAGGCTTCACGATGGTCAGCGTACGATTTCCAGCCATTGATAAACTCCGTTTATAGAAGACGAGAGGGCGAGAAGACGAGAAGCTTGCCCCAGCGAAGGCTGGGGACGAGGTAGTAACCCCACTTAGGGCTGAGAACGCGCCCCTCCCTCGTCTTCTCGTCTTCTCGTCCTCTGTGAACTGCCCCTATTTGAGACGCGCTTTCACGAGTTCCACGAAGTCGATCGGGCGCTTGGCGACGCCCATCCCCGCGTCCTGGAACGATTGGATCTTCTCGGCGGCCGTACCGGCCGAACCCGAGATGATGGCGCCGGCGTGCCCCATGCGACGCCCCGGCGGGGCCGTCTGCCCGGCGATGAAGCCGACCACCGGCTTGGTCATGTGCTCCTTCACGAACCGGGCGGCGTCCTGCTCGTCCGTTCCCCCGATCTCCCCCATCATGCAGACCACCTTGGTCGCCGGATCGGCTTCGAAGGCGGCCAGCGTGTCGATGAAGTTGGTCCCGTTGATCGGGTCACCGCCGATCCCGACGCACGTCGTCTGGCCAATGCCGGCACGCGTGAGTTGGTAGACGATCTCGTAGGTCAGCGTCCCTGAACGGGAGACGACGCCCACCGGTCCGGGGGCGCAGATGCGTCCGGGGATGATGCCGACCTTCGATTCCCCGGGCGAGATGAGCCCCGGGCAGTTCGGGCCAAGGAGACGAACGCCCTTCTCCGTCACGTACGGATAGACGCGCGTCATGTCGAGGACGGGGACGCCCTCGGTGATGGCAACGATGAACTGGACGCCGGCATCGGCCGCCTCGATGATCGCGTCGGCGGCGAACATCGGCGGGACGTAGATGACGGACGTGTTCGCCCCCGTGGCCTGCACGGCGTCGGCAACCGTGTTGTAGACCGGTACGGTTCCCTCGAACTTCTGTCCGCCCTTGCCCGGCGTGACGCCGGCAACGATGCGGGTCCCGTACTCGATCATCTGCTTCGTGTGGAACGATCCATCACGTCCCGTGATCCCCTGCACGACGACGGTCGTGTCCTTTCCGATGAAGACGCTCACGCGGCCTGTCCTCCGGTGGCGAGTTCGACGGCCTTCTTCACCGCTTCGTCCATGTCGCTGGACGCGGAGAAACCATTCTCGGTCAGGATCTTCATCGCGATCTCTTCGTTGGTGCCAGTGAGGCGGATGACGATCGGCACCTTGAGCGGGTTCTCCTTGGTCGCCGTCACGATGCCGTTGGCCACGTCATCGGTGCGCGTGATGCCGCCAAAGATGTTGAACAGGATCGCCTTCACGTTCTGGTCGGCGGTGATGATGCGCAGTGCATTCACCACCTTTTCCGGGTTGGAGCTGCCGCCGATGTCGAGGAAGTTGGCGGGCTCGCCGCCGTAGTACTTCACCAGGTCCATCGTCGCCATCGCGAGCCCCGCCCCGTTCACCACGCACCCCACGTTGCCGTCGAGCTTGATGAAGGTGAGGTTCGCGTTGCGCGCCTGCACTTCGCTGGGCGCCTCGGCCGTCTCGTCGCGCAGCGCCGCGATGGCGGGGCGGCGATCGAGTTCGTTGTCGTCGATCACCATCTTGGCGTCGAGCGCAATGACCTCGCCGGCCGGCGTCACCACGAGCGGATTGATCTCGGCGAGCGAGCAGCCGCTCTGCATGAAAGCGGTGTAGAGCTGCTGCATGATCTTCGCCGCCGCACGCGCCTTGGCGAGGTCGTCATACAGGAAGAAACCCAGGCGCATGGCCTGGAACGGCATCAGGCCGTAGCGCGTGTCGATGGGGAGCTTGAGGATCTTTTCCGGGGTCGATGCGGCGACTTCCTCGATGTCGATTCCGCCGGCGGGGCTCACCATGAAGACCGGCTTCTTGCTCGCGCGGTCGAGGATGATCCCGACGTATGCTTCGGTCGCGATGTCGGAGGCCTCGGTCACCAGGACCTTCTCCACCGTGAGCCCCTTGATCTGCATGCCGAGGATCGCCTGCGCCTTCTCGCGCGCCTCCTCGGGCGTCTTGGCGAGCTTCACGCCACCGGCCTTGCCGCGACCGCCCGCGTGCACCTGCGCCTTGACGACCACCATCTTGCCAATGCGGCGGGCGATGGCCTCGGCCTCGTCAGGCGTCGTGGCGATCTCACCGGGTGGAATCGGCGTGCCGATCCCCCGCAGGATCTCCTTCGCCTGGTATTCGTGAATGTTCACGCGATCTCCAACGAGCTAAAGAGTGGCTGGACGACAAAAAGACGAGAAGACGAGGGGAAGAAGGAGCCGGCATCGAGGTCCAGCGCCTCGGCCGAGCGATTGCACCTTCCCGATGGGACGTCTTCCCGTCTTCCGCGGTACGAAGGCAAGCTAGGGTGCCTCCGGAGGGGGTTCAAGGTTTGGATGACGTTGAGCGCAGGACACGTCCCAGCGCTTCGTATGCGTTGCCGAACGCGAGCCAGTCGCCGCGCTTGAGCGCCTCGCGCATCTCGGCGTACAGCGACTCCACGCGGGCGCGGAATTCGGCGGGCGTGAGTGGGGTCGACGGCACGGCCGGCGCTGGAAGTCCCGCCGCCGCCGCGATGGTGGCGCCGGTTCTCACGGTGTCGTTGGCGAGGACGGCAACCAATCGCACCGCCGGCGCTCCGTCGGTACGCCACGCATACGCGGTCTGGATGTACGCCTGAGCGCCACCCGTGGGCACTGCCCGCACGGCGCCGCGCACGAGTGGCGACTCGCGCGTGACGACGCCCTGCGACGCCGAGTCGATCGCGCGGTGCAGCCGATCGAGGATCGCCCCCCAGCGCGCCCCGGACTGCTCGGCCGGTTCCCATCGCACGTCGTAGTCGGCGCCCCCAGCGGCAATCACGAGGCCGCGCACACGCTCGCTGGCATCGACGACCGGATAGGCCACGGAAAGCCGCTGCGTGAGCGTGTCGAGGTACGGCGCCTGCGCCTGGAGTGAGAAGAGCGTGTCGCCACCGACCTGTCGCGGGAGTCGCGACGGCGGGCCGTTCTCCCCTCGCGGGCCAAGGAGCGCGAACAGGCGCGCGTGGAGGAAGCTCGCCTCGGCCGGCGGCGGAATGCGTTCGAGGAGTTCGCGATCGAGCGCGGTGGAGGCGATGAAGAGCGCGGGGAAGCGCCGCATCCACGACGTCGTCACGGGATCGGGGGCCGGGTCGACCGCGACGATGGCGCGCCCGGTATGCGCGTTGATCAGGGCAAC
Organism: Gemmatimonadaceae bacterium; assembly: GCA_020852815.1. Taxonomy (NCBI): domain Bacteria; kingdom Pseudomonadati; phylum Gemmatimonadota; class Gemmatimonadia; order Gemmatimonadales; family Gemmatimonadaceae; species Gemmatimonadaceae bacterium. The sequence continues at coordinate 82,188 of JADZAN010000001.1, forward strand.
GCCGGCGTGCTGCAGGTAGCGCACCGAAGCGTCCGTCAGGCGCACCGGATCGCTGAGCGGATACGTCTGTGAGGTGGCGTACAGGTGCAGCGACCACCACAGCGAGTCGCGATGCACGACAGGTGCAATGCGCGCCCCCTGCTGGAAGAACGGGTAGAGCCGCTCGACGCGCTGCCGCACGCGTCGATAGAGGATGGCGCGCTCGGTCTCGCGGGCGTTCCCGCGCAGGAGGCGCGGGTTCTGCAGCGCCCATGCATGCGCCAGGCGCGCCGCGAACGAGGCGAGCGGCGGTGCCGCGATGCGCTGCGTGGAGTCGAGGACGATGCTGTAGCCCGGCGCAGAGTCGAAGACGACGGCGGGGGGGAGCGACTCCTCCCCGTTGGGGCCGGCGTCGGTGACGGGGGTCCCCTGCTCCGTGGCGAGGTCGCTCTCGATGCGCACCGTTCCCCACGGGGCCAGGGGCTCGGCCGCCTCGGTTCCCGCCGGCTGCTCGACGACCACGGCGCGCAGCCGGCCGTCCGCCGCCTCCCATCCCACCGTGCCTAACGGGCGCCCGGGACGTCGCTCACGCGAGATGGCGCGCTCCAGCGCGGCCGGATCCCACAACGACGCCCCGCGCAGCAGCCGCAAGTTGCTCCTGGCGGTGAGCACCGACTCCGGACGGGCCACGCGGTCGACGTCGTAGGCGCGGCGCGTGTAGCCTGCGCGCGTCTTGAAATACGGGGCATCGCGTTGCTCCTGGTCGCCCGGCGAGAGGAAGCGCTCGGCCACCGGAGGAACGATCTGGCGAAGCGCGAGCGCGGAGAGAAGGACCGCGCTCACCGTGGCAAAGGCCAGGCGCAACTGCCCGAACCACCCCGCCCACACGAGGAGCATCGCCGCGGCGATGGTGCCGATGGAGAGCACGAGGTTCGCCGGGATGCCCACGCGGTGGTCGAGCGCGTTGAAGGCCGACTGCGCCCCGCTCCCCTCCAGGAGGAGTCGGTAGCTGTCGAGCCGGTAACTCCACGCGAGGATGACGAGGACGGCGGCGGCGAGAACGAAGAGGTGGCGGCGCACGTACGCCGTCACGCGCAGCCGGCCACCATCCCACCGGAGGCTCGGAGTGAGCGCGTACAGCACCACCACCACCAGCGAGACGGCGAGGACCGAGATGAGCGCCCACAGGTGCAACGCCGACTCCAGCGGCAACCAGTACACCCAGAAGGCGAGGTCGAACTGGAAGTACGGATCGCTCTCGCGGAACGGCTCGCCGTGGCGCAGGAGATCCACCGAGGTCCAGTCGCCGTGCGGGAGCGCGAGGAGGAGTCCCAGCACCAGCGACAGCGAGACGACGGCCACCATGAGGTACTGCCCCGGGACTTCCTCGCCAATCTCGAGATTCCCCACGCGTCGCGGGAGGACGAGCGACTCGACCGAGTGGCGCACCGCCCACAGGTTGAGGAAGACGAAGGTGGTCCCGGCGAGGAACGCGCCGCCGCGCAGGATCAGGAGGTCCATCGTGCGCGCGTACCAGAGGGCGCGCGCCCCCAGCGCATCGTACCACAGGTAGTCGACGTACCATCCGGCCACCACGCGCCCCACGAGGAGCAGCGTGGCGACGGCGAGGACCGCGCCGACCACCCAGCGGCGGCGGTTCACGTTAGGGTGTCACTCCCTGCGCGCGCAGCCACCCCTCCATCTCGTCGCGGATGGCCTTCAGGCGTTCGGGCGTGAGCGCCTCATAACGCGTGACGAGGATCGGTTGCGTGTTGGAGGCGCGAATGAGCCCCCAGCCATCACCGAACAGCACGCGCACGCCATCGACATCGATCACGTCGTGGCGCGCCTTGAAGTGCTCGGCCGCGGCGCGCACGAGGTCGAACTTTCGGTCGTCGCCGCAGTCGACGCGGATCTCCGGCGTGGAGAAGAAGGGGGGAACGTCGGCGAGGAGTTCACGCAGCGAGCGCCCGCTGTCGGCAACGATCCGCAGCAGGCGCGCGGCGCCGTAGAGCGCGTCGTCGTGCCCGTAGAATCCTTCCGCAAAGAACATGTGCCCGGACATCTCGCCGGCGATGGGCGCGTGCAGCGCCTTCATCTTCTCCTTGATGAGCGAGTGACCGGTCTTCCACATCACCGGCGTCCCTCCCGCCTTGGCAATCGCGTCGGGGAGCGCCTGCGAACACTTGACGTCGAAGATGATCGACTGCCCCGCCCCCGTGCGCGCCAACACGTCGCGGGCGTAGAGGATGAGGATGTGATCGCCCCAGATGATCGTGCCGTCGCCATCCACCACACCAATGCGATCGGCGTCGCCGTCGAAGGCAATCCCGAGGTCGGCCCCGCCCTGTCGCACGGCGGCAATGAGGTCCTGCAGGTTCTCGACGACGGTAGGATCGGGGTGGTGATTGGGGAACGTCCCATCGCTCTCGCAGAAGAGATACGTTCCCTCCACGCCAAGCCGCGTGAAGAGCGACTCGGCGACGAGTGCGCCGGCGCCGTTGCCGGCGTCGATCACCACCTTGAGCCTGCGCGACAGTGGGCCAATGCGCTGGGCAATGTCATCGACATAGCGCGACAGCAGCTCCACGTGCGACACACTCCCCTTGCCGGCTGGGAATGCCCCCTGTCGAATGAAGCGCAGCAAGCCCTGGATCCCGTCGCCGTGCAGCGATTCGGTGCCGACGCACAGCTTGAAGCCGTTGTACTCCGGCGGATTGTGCGACCCGGTGATCTGGATTCCTCCAACGACCGGCAGATGGTGCAGGCTCCAGTACAGCAGTGGCGTGGGAACGACTCCGATGTCGATGACATCCACGCCGCTCGCGGTGAGGCCCTGCACCAGCGCGTCGCGCAGCATGGCCCCCGACGGGCGGTTGTCGCGCCCCACCGCCACCGCGCCGCGAATGCCGTGCGTCGAGAGATGGGCGGCATACGCGCGGCCGATCCCCTCGGCGGCCTCGGTGGTGAGGTCGTCACCGACCACGCCGCGAATGTCGTACTGCCGGAAGATGCCGTCGTTGATGGCCATGAGTCGGTGGTTCGTCCGTAAACGAGGCGGGGCCGCGTGGCGGCCCCGCTGCAATCATTGTCCCGTCGTCGAGGGCGCGTCAGGCGCGTCCAGCGCGGCGGCGGCCCTGGCATCGCCGGCCCCCGGCGAGCCTGGTAGCGCCGGCGTCCCCAATGTCGACGACGCCTTCGCCAGCCTGGCGATCGGGTCGGGGTAGACCCCAAAGAAGAGTATCAGCGCGACCGCCCCTCCCACCACCAGCTTGGTGAGCCGGGGCATGGCCGGGATCCGTGGCGCGTCGTCGGGGCGTGGCTTCATGAACATCGCCATCACGACCGGGACGTAGTAGCCCGCCGAGATGGTCGAGGTCAGGACCAGGACCACCGCGAGTCGTACCTGCGGCGCCGGCGCCTGGATCGCGGCCTGGAGCACATACCACTTCGCAAGGAAGCCCATCCCCCCAAACACGGGAAAGCCAAGCAGGGCGAGCATGAAGACCATCATCGAAACGGCGAGCCCCGGATTGCTCTGCCAGAGCCCGTACAGGTCCTCGATGCGGTCGTTCGATTGCCCCGACTGCCCCACGGCGATGAGGACGGCAAACGCCCCCATGGTTGCCAGCGTGTAGGCGAAGAGATAGAAGAGGAAGGCGGTCGCCGCGGCAGGCGTCCCGGCCGACAGCGCCACGAGGACGAAGCCGGTGTGCGCAATGCTCGAGTAGGCGAGCATGCGCTTCAGGTTCTTCTGCTGGAGCGCGATGATGTTGCCGACGATCATGGTGATGGCCGCGATCCACCAGATGGCGCGGTGCCACTCCGCGTATACCGTCGGGAAGGCCTCGAGCCAGACGCGCAGGAATGCGGCGAAGGCCGCCGCCTTGACGCCCGCGGCCATGAACCCGGAAATCGGCGTCGGCGCCCCCTCGTACACGTCGGGGGCCCACATGTGGAACGGCGCCGCGGCCAGCTTGAAGCCGAAGCCGACCAGGAGCAACGCCACGCCCACGAGGAGCATCGGCGTCCTGGCCATGTCGTACGTCGCAATGCGCTCGCCGATGGTCGCCAGGTTCGTCGACCCGGTCGCCCCGTACACCAGCGCGATGCCGTAGAGGAGGAATCCGGTGGCGAAGGCGCCGAGGAGGAAGTACTTGAGAGAACCCTCCGCCGAGCGCGGGCTGCGCCGGTTCATGCCAGCCAGCACATAGACGGCGATCGACATCAGCTCGATGCCGAGAAAGAGCACCATCAGGTCGCGCGCCGCCGCCATCAGCATCATCCCGCCGGTGGCGAAGACCGTGAGGACGTGCAACTCGGCGGCGAGGATGCCCTCACGCGCGTTGTAGTCGATCGAGAGCGCGGTGGCGATGATGGCCGCCAGCAGGAAGAGTGCGTCGGCCGCCCAGCGGAAGCCGTCGACGGCAATCACGCCGGCGCCGGCGGTGGCGTTGCGGGTCGCGGTCCAGACCACCACGAGGAGCACCAGGACGAGCAGGGCGAGGCTGGCCATGCCGACGCTCCGCTGCCGCTCGTTGGACTCGCGCCCCCACGCGGCGCCGAGCATCAGGATCATTGCGCCGCCGAGGAGGATCAGGTCCGGGCCGAGCGCGGCCGTCAGCTGCGCCGGGATGGAGAGATTGTAGTGCATCTCAGTTCCCTCCCGTGGACGCGCTCATCGTCGCTTGCTGCGCGGCGGCCCTCGTTTCCACCTGCTGCACGAAGTGCGAGGCGGAGGCCTCCATGCGCGACAGCACCGGCTGCGGATACACGCCCATCCAGAGGATCAGGAAGAGGAGTGGCGCCAACAGCGTGATCTCGCGCCAGTTGAGGTCCGACAGAGACGCATTTGCCGGCTTGTCGAGCGGGTTGTACAGGATGCGCTGCACCGCCCACAGCATGTAGGCCGCCGCGAGGATCACGCCGGTGGCCGAGATCGTCGTCATCCACGGCACGGTCTGGAACGAGCCGACCATCACCAGGAACTCGGAGATGAAGCCGTTGGTCCCGGGGAGGCCGATGGACGACAGCGCGACGACGGTGAGCGCCGTGGCGAAGATCGGCACCACCTTGGCAATGCCGCCGTAGTCGGCGATGAGGCGCGAGTGCTTGCGCTCGTAGATCATCCCGATCAGGAAGAAGAGCGCCCCGGTCGAGACGCCGTGCCCGATCATCACCATCAGCGCGCCCTGCACGCTCTCGGTGGTCATGGCAAAGATGCCGAGCATGACCATGCCCAGGTGCGCCACCGAGGAGTAGGCGACGAGCTTCTTGAAGTCGGGCTGCACCAGCGCCACCAGTGAGCCGTAGATCACGCCAATCACGCTCAGGGCGATGATCACGGCGCGCACGGTGTCGTGCATCGCCACGCCCGGGAAGAGCGGGATCGCCAGGCGCAAGAAGCCGTAGGTGCCGAGCTTGAGCAGGATGCCGGCCAGCACCACCGATCCCGCCGTGGGCGCCTCGACGTGCGCGTCGGGAAGCCACGTATGGAACGGGAACATCGGCACCTTCACCGCGAAGGCGACGAAGAACGCGACGAAGAGCCAGAAGGCAACCGACGGATCCAGCTCGGCGATCGCCAGCACGGCGTCATACGAGAAGTTCGGCTGCCCCCCAGGCAACCCCGCCTGGTACCCGAGGTACACGATGGCCACCAGCATCAGCAGCGAGCCAAACATCGTGTAGATGAAGAACTTGAGCGATGCGTAGATGCGGCGTTCCCCGCCCCAGATCCCAATGATGAAGTACATCGGGACGAGCATCACTTCCCACATCACGTAGAACAGGAACAGGTCGCGCGCCACGAACACGCCCAGCATCCCCACCGTGAGGAGGAGCATGAGTATGTGGTAGCTGTGCACCTTCCGGTTCACGCTCGTCCACCCGCCCAGCACCGCCAGCGGCATGAGGAAGGTCGTCAGCAGCACCATCATCAGCGAGAGGCCGTCGATCCCCAGCGTGAAGCGCGCCCCCCACGCGTTGATCCACGGGGCGTCGAACGACGCCTGCCAACCGGCCGACGCGGGGTCGAACGACCACCAGAGCCCGATGGAGACGACAAACTCGACGAGGAAGGTGGCCAACGTGATGACGCGGGCGGTGTGCTCCGCCGCGGCGAGCAACTCGCCGGTCGCGCCCTTGAGCGTCGCGCCATGCAGCCACACCGCCAACGCCCCGATCACCGGAATGATCAGGAGCGCCGGGAGGACCCAGGCGTTGTAGCCCATCGATTCGAGGAATGCAGCCATCGGTCTATCGCAGGGAGAAAGCGCCGAGTACCGCGACGACGCCGATGATGAGGACCCAGGCGTACGTGCCCACCTGCCCCGATTGCACGCGCGAGCCCACCCACCCGATCCCGCGGGCGAGCTGGGCGCTCCCATTCACGAACAAGCCGTCGATGAGTCCCGCATCCATCCCCTTCCACAGGACGGCGCGCGACACCCCAACGAGCGGTTGCACCACGACACGGTCGTACCCTTCGTCCACGAAGTACTTGTTCTCCAGCACGCGATCGAAGCCTTCGGCTGCCGGGTACTGCGCCTTGGGGACCAGCGCCGCCGGCTTGAGCCGCGCCACCGCGAACGCGATGCCGATCACGGCGATCGCGATCGCGATGCCGACCAGGATGTATTCGGTCGAGTGCTCGAGATGCGCTTCATGCCCCAGCGTCACGCGCAGCGCCGCCTCGCCGGTCACCGGCTCGAGCCAGTGATGCAGCGCCGCGACCGGCCCGGCGGGGAAAAACGTCGGGAGGTTGATCCAGCCGCCCACCGCCGACAGGACACCAAGCACGACGAGCGGCCCGGTCATGATCCACGGCGCCTCGTGCAGGAAGCCGCGCTCCTTCTCGCCGGTCCGGTTGGGGCCGTGGAAGGTGTAGAGCATCATGCGCGTCATGTAGATCGCTGTCAGGAGCGCCGACACCAGGCCAATCGCATAGATCGCGTACAGCAGCGCGCTCCCGGGGATGCCTAACCAGCTTGCCTCGGCCAGCGTGGAGCCATGCGTGCGCGCGAAGACCGAGCCGAGGATTTCGTCCTTCGAGAAGAAACCGGCAAACGGCGGGATGCCGGCGATGGCCAGCGTGGCAATCCACATCAGGATGAACGTGACGGGCATGTACTTCCGCAGCCCGCCCATGTTGCGCATGTCCTGCGCGTCGTCGTGGTTCCCGGTGTGATGATAGGCCTGGTGCATCGCGTAGATGACCGACCCCGACCCCAGGAAGAGGAGCGCCTTGAAGAAGGCGTGCGTCACCAGGTGGAAGACCCCCGCCGCGTACGCCCCCACGCCGACGCCCACGAACATGTAGCCCAGCTGCGAGACGGTGGAGTAGGCCAGGACCTTCTTGATGTCCCACTGCTTGAGCCCGATGGTCGCGGCGAAGATCGCGGTGAGCGCGCCAACGAGGGCCACCGTGAGCGACGCTACCGGCGACAGCGAGAAGAGCACCGCGCTGCGGGCAATCAGGTACACGCCCGCCGTCACCATCGTGGCCGCATGGATGAGCGCAGAGACCGGCGTTGGCCCCGCCATGGCGTCCGGGAGCCAGACGTAGAGCGGGATCTGCGCGCTCTTGCCGGTGCACCCCAGGAACATGAAGAGGCAGATGGCCGTGACCAGCGCGCCGCCAGGCGCAAAGGCCAGCGCCCCCGCGTTCACCCCGGCAAAGTCGAGCGTCTTGAGGTTCGAGAAGAGCAGGAACATCGCGACCAGGAAACCGAAGTCGCCGATGCGATTCACGATGAACGCCTTCTTCCCGGCGTCGGCGTTGGCCTTCTCCGAGAACCAGAAGCCAATCAGCAGGTAGGAGCAGAGCCCCACCCCTTCCCATCCGACGAACAGCAGCGGGTAGTTGGCGCCCAGCACCAGGACGAGCATGAAGAAGACGAACAGGTTGAGGTACGCGAAGTAGCGCGGGTACCCCGGGTCGTCCTGCATGTAGCCTACCGAGAACAGGTGGATCAGCGTCCCCACGCCGGTGATGACCATCGCCATCACCATCGAGAGCTGGTCCACCTGGAACGCGGCGTCCACGTGCAGGTTCCCCACCGCCATCCACGTGAACATCGTCTTCACGAACGGATGCTCGGCGTGCGCCCCCTTGAGCGCGAAGAAGATCGTCGCCGTCAGCGCGAACGACAGCGCGAGGACCGCCGGCCCCACGATGCTCACGATCCCCGCATACTTGTGCCGCGGCGGGGCGTGATGATCACCGTGCCCGTGCTCGTCGTCGGCGTGCGCCCCGTGAGATCCGTGGTCGCCGTGCGCCCCGTGATCGTCGTGGTGCGCGTGGTATTCCGTGGGATTGCCGGGCCCTACCTTCGCCACGCTCGTCAGCGACAGGAGGCCATTGATGATGAAGCCGATGAGCGGGAGGATCGGGACGAGCCAGATCCACTCGGCCGCGGTTCCGGCCAATGGGTGCGCTCCGGCGGCTGCCGCTTCCTGGAAGAGGAGCATCAGCCCTTGAGGAGATTGATGTTCGAGAGGTCCACCGTCTGGCGATGGCGGAAGATCGAGATGATGATCGCCAGGCCCACCGCCGCTTCAGCCGCGGCGACGGTCATGACGAAGACGACGAACACCTGCCCTGTCATCCCGTACAGCCTCGAGAAGGCGACAAACGACAGGTTGACGGCGTTGAGCATCAGCTCGACGCACATGAAGATGATGATTGCGTTGCGGCGCGTGAGGACGCCGATCACCCCGATGGTGAACAGCACCGCCGAGAGCGCAAGCGCTTCGTTGACCATCATGCGTGGCTCCTCCGCTTCCCCAGGACGACTGCGCCGACGATGGCGACCAGCAGGAGGATGCTCGTCAGCTCGAAGGCGAGGAGGTTGTCGGCGAACAGCGGCTTGGCAACCGCCGCTACCGCATTCAGTCCCTCCGTGTTCTCCGCGCGCTGGAACTGGTTCTGGACCAGCGCACCCTGCGGCGGCGCGCGAAGCAGGGCCGCGATCTGCGCGAGGAGCGCGATCCCCAGGAGTCCCGCGGCGAGGCGCCCCCACTTGCCGCGCAGGTCCGAGAGTTCGTCCGGATGCCCGAGGTTGAGCAGCATGACGACGAAGAGAAAGACGACCATGATCGCGCCGGCGTAGACGAGGACCTGGATCGCACCGATGAAGTGCGCGTCCATCATCACGTACAGCGCCGCCAGGCAGAACATGGTCTGTACCAGCCACAGCGCCGCCGACACCGGGCTCTTGCGGGTCACGAACGCGAGCGCCGAGGCAATCGCGAGCAACCCGAAGAAGTAGAAATGAAGTTCGTAGAAGAAGTTCGGCATTACTCGCCCTTGGGGTCGGCCGGGTCCCACATCTCGCACACCGGGTGCGTCTGGGCCATCAGGCGCTCGAGGTCGTAGACAAAGCCCTCGCGCGAGTACTCTGAGTTCTCGTAGTGACGTCCGAGGTGGATCGCCTCCTCCGGACACACTTCCTGGCAGTATCCGCAGAAGATGCATCGGAACTCGTCGATCTCGAACACCAGCGGATAGCGATTGCCCTGCTCATCCTCGCCCGGCACCAGCTTGATGCAGTTGGCCGGACAAACCGTGGGACACAGGCCGCACGCCACGCACTTCGCCTTGCCATCCTCGGTGGTGAGCATGCGGTGCGTCCCGCGCCAGCGCGGCGAGATGCTCTCGCGCTGCTCGGGATACTGCGTCGTCACCTTGTGCGGATCGATGAGGTGCTTGAAGGTGTTGCCCAGCCCCTTCAGCGTCGCCCGGACGTAGCTCGTCTCCGCGAGGGGACGGTCCACGACCTTGGTGTTGATGGCCATTAGTCGCCTGCCTGGGTCGAGAGATGCGCGCGAGCCGCCGCGGCGCCGCGCAGCCTGGCCAGTTCCTCAGCCGAGGCGCGCCCGAAGGCCGGGCTCAACACGCGGCCGCGATCGAAGCGCCAGAACGCCACGAAGAGGATCACCGCGTTCACCGCCAGGAAGATCCCCGCGTACGCAAAACCCCGCGGGATGCCGGCGGCATCGAGCACCAGCATCAGCGTCGCCACGATCACGATGTACGCCAGCGCCAGCGGCAGGAGGAGCTTCCACCCTAACGACATGAGCTGGTCGTAGCGGAAGCGCGGCAGCGTCCAGCGGATCCAGATGTAGAAGAACATGAAGAACAGCGTCTTCGCCATCATGATCCCCACGGAGAGCAGCACCAGCGGCCCGCTCACTGCCCCCGTGTTGTCGGCGGTCATGAAGGGAATGTCCCACCCGCCAAGGAACAGCGTCGCCAGCATCGCCGACTGCGTCAGCATGTTGGCGTACTCGGAGATCATGAACATCGAGAACTTCATGGCCGAGTACTCGGTGTGGTACCCGGTCACCAGCTCCGACTCCGCCTCGGGGAGGTCGAACGGCAGACGGTTCGTCTCGGCGAAGGCAGAGATGAGGTAGGTGACAAACGCCACGGAGAGCGTGATCACGTTCCAGGCATGCATCTCGGCCTGCTGGTTCACGATCGTCCGCAGCGTCACGTTGCCCGCAATCAGCAGGACGGGGATCAGCGACATCCCCATCGAGATCTCGTACGAGATCATCTGCGCGCTCGAGCGCAGCCCGCCAAGGAGCGCGTACTTGTTGTTGGAGCCCCATCCGGCCAGCACGATGCCGTACACCCCCAGCGATCCGATCGCGAGGATGAACAGGAAGCCGATCGGGAGGTCGGCGAGGACCATGTCGATGCGCCCCAACGGCGAGGCATAAGCCGCTCCCCACGGGATGATGGCCCACACCAGCAGCGCCGGAATGAACGAGAGCATCGGCGCGATGATGAACACCGCCTTGTTCACGTGCGGCGGCAGCGTCTCTTCCTTCATGAAGTTCTTCACGCCGTCGGCCAGCGGCTGGAAGTACCCGCGCGGCCCGACGCGATTGGGACCGTGCCGCCCCTGGATCCACGCCGAGATCTTGCGCTCGGCCAGCGTGGAATAGGCGACGATCACCAGGTACAGCGTGAAGAAGACGAGCAACTTGAGCAGCGTGACGAAGAACCAGGGCCAGAAGTCGAGCGGGGCCTGGCGATCGACCGCCACCTGCAACAGCGCCGGAAGTGTGTGGAGCACGCTCATGTCGCCGCTCCCGCGAACTGTGCCGCGTCGACGACCGGGAGGCCGCGCAACCCGAGCGCCTCGAACGAGAGGCCGGCGAAGGCCGGTTCGCTCGCCGCGAGCGCGGCAAAGGCATCGGCCGCGGCAAAGTACTCGGCCCGCTCGCCTAACGCGGCCAGCAGGTCGGCGAGGACATACCAGCTCGGGCGCGCCATTCCCGGCGTTGCCTTGGCCTGCAGGAAGCGCTGCACGCGCCCGCGCAGGTTGGTCAGCGTCCCTTCCTCCTCCACGATGTTGGCGATGGGAAGGATGATGTCGGCCCTGGTGAGGTTGGCCGGCATCGCCGTCCCCACCACCACGATCGCCGAGGCCCTGGCCACCGCCGCTCCCTCCGCCTCGGACAAGTCCTGGTCGGCCACGATGAGGGCATCGCCGGGCTGCATGAGTTCGAGCGGCGACTCGGAGCGCGTGAAGCCCAGGAGCTTGGCCCCCGTCGCATTCGCCGCACGATCGGCGCGCAGCGCGAGATCGTCCACGCCGGGGAGCGGCGCAACGGCGCCCTGCGGTACGCGATACGCGCCCACACCCCCCGACTTGCGGACGATGCGTGCCAGCAGGTACAGCGCCTCGTTGGAAAGGTTGGGCGATGCGAGGACAAAGACGCGCTTCCCCTTCAGCACGCGTGCCGCGCCCTCGAGCGCCACCTCCCAGTCCACCGTCGAGTGCCCGTTCGCGCCAAGGATGCTGGGCGACTCGAGCCGGTCACGCCGGTTGAGCCAGCGGTAGTTACCGCGCCCGTGGTCGCACATGAAGAACTGGTTCACGCTCTCATTGGAGCGCGGACGCAGGCGCATCACCGTGTTGTCCCGCGTCTCGACGATGATGTTGCATCCCTGCGAGCAACCGGTGCAGACAGACGCCGTCCGGTCCAGCTCCCAGGCGCGCGCCTTGTTGAGGAAGTCCTTGGAGAGGAGCGCGCCCACCGGGCACAGGTCGACGACGTTGGCCGCCCACGGGTGCGTGAGGTCCTTCCCCTCGAACTTCCCGATGAAGGCGCGGTCGCCGCGCTCGCTGACATTGAGCACCGCGTCATGCGCCACGTCGTCCATGAAGCGAACGCAGCGCGTGCACAGGATGCAGCGATTCTGCACGTAGAGGACGTCGCCACCGAAGTCATCGGCCGGATTGAAGCGCTTGGGCTCGCGGTAGCGCGAGTCCTTGCGCCCTTCCTGGTACGTGTAGTCCTGCAGCTCGCACTCGCCCGACTGGTCGCAGATGGGGCAGTCGAGCGGGTGGTTGATGAGGAGCATCTCGAGGACGCCCTTGCGTGCCTCGCGCGCCTTCTCGGAGTGCACGTGCACCACCTGTCCCTCGGCCACCGCCGTCGCGCACGACGGGGCGAGCTTGGGGAACTTCTCGACTTCCACGAGGCACATGCGGCACACGCCGGCCACGGGAAGTCCCGGGTGGTAGCAGTAGTGCGGGATGAGGACCCCTGCCGACTTCGCTGCCTCGAGGATCGTGGTCCCCGGGGCGACGGCGACTGGGCGCCCTTCGATGGTGAGGTTGACTGTCGGAGTGTCTGCCATCAGGCCACCACGGCGGGGACGGCGTGCACGGTCTTGGTCTTGATGAGGGCTTCGAACTCATGGCGGAACTTCGCGAGCCCCGACGACACCGGCGTGGCGCACGAGTCGCTCAGCACGCAGATCGTCTTCCCGGTCATGTTCTCGCCGATCTCCAGGAGCGTATCGAGGTCCTCGGCCGTCCCGTCGCCAGCGACGATGCGCTCGAGGATCTTGGTGGTCCACGCAGTCCCTTCGCGGCACTGCGTGCATTGCGCGCAGCTCTCGTGCGCGTAGAAGCGCGCGAGGCGTGCAATCTGCCTGGGCATCGACTGCGCGCTATCGATCACGATGCAGCCGGCGGAGCCGAGCATCGTCCCGACGGCCATCATTCCTTCGTAGTCCATCACCGCACGCTCGGCCTCCTCGCGCGTGATGATCGGGACCGAGCAGCCGCCGGGGATCACCGCCTTGATGGTGCGCCCCTGGGGCGCGCCGCCGCAGACGTCGTTGAGGAACTCCCCGAACGGGAAGCCCATCTCCACTTCGTAGTTCCCCGGGCGCTGAATGTTGCCGCACACGCTCCAGAGCTTGGTCCCCGTCGACTTGGGGTTGTCGGGGCGCGACATCTTCTTGTACCAGTCGGCGCCGTGGTTCAGGATGTGCGGCACCGCGGTGAGCGTCTCGACGTTGTTGATCGTCGTCGGCTTGCCGAACAAACCAGCGACTGCCGGGAAGGGCGGCTTGATGCGCGGGTTGCCGCGTCGCCCCTCGATCGAGTTCATCAACGCGGTTTCTTCCCCGCAGATGTAGGCCCCCGCGCCACGATGCACCCAGACGTTCACCGTCTTGCCCGACCCCATCGCGTTCTTCCCGACCACACCGGCGTTGCGCGCCTCGACAAGCGCCGCCTCCATCACCGCGATCGGTTCGGTGAACTCGCCGCGGATGTAGATGTAGGCGTTCTCGGCGCCGATCGCGTGGGCGCCGATCGCCACCCCCTCGATGAGGGCGTGCGGCGTCCAGCGCATGATCTCGCGGTCCTTGAACGTTCCGGGCTCGGACTCGTCGGCGTTGCAGCACAGGTAGTGCGGCTTGCCGTCGCCGATCTTCATGAACGACCACTTGAGCCCCGTGGGGAACCCGGCGCCGCCACGCCCGCGCAGCCCCGATTCCTTCACGACGTTCTGGATCGCGACCGGGTCCATGCCTAACGCCGTCTCCAGCGCCTTGTAACCGCCGCGCTTCTTCCACCCGTCGAGCGACCGGGCGTCCCCCTCGCCGAAGTGCTTCGACAGGACGAGGGTCTCGCGGGGATGTGGTTGGTGCGGGTAACCCATGTGCTTCGGGAAGACGAGAGGACGAGAGGACGAGAAGACGCGTGGCTACTGGTACTTCTTGAGCACGTCGGAGACGTTCTCGGGGGTGACCGATTCGAGGAAGTCCTCGTTGACCATGATGGGCGTGGCGAAGCCGCAGGCGCCGAGGCACTCGACCTCGATGACGGTGTAGCGACCGTCGAGCGACGTGACCCCCAACTCGCCGCAGCCGGTCTGGTCGAGGAAGGCCTTCACCACGTCCTCGGCGCCACACACGTGACAGGGCGAGGTAGTGCACACCTGGATGAAGTACTTCCCCACCGGGTGCTGGTGGTACATGGTGTAGAAGCTCACCACCCCCTTCACGTACGCGGGCGTGATGTCCAGCAGCGATGCGATCTCCGCCATCCCCGCCTCGCTCACCCAGCCGCGCGCCTGCTGCAACATCCACAGCGCGGGGAGCAGCGCCGCCTGCTTGGAGGGATAGCGCGTGAGGAGATCATCGAGCTTCGCCCGGGTGTCGCCGACAAAGACGGGGACGTGCGGCTCGTCGTGATGGCCATGCCCCGCCTTGAGGACGGCACCGCCGGCTGCTGAAGGTCCGTGACTCATCGGTCGATCTCACCCATGACGATATCGATGCTCGCATTGATCGCGATGACGTCGGAGAGGAGGTGCCCCTCCACCATCTTCGGGATTGCGCTCAGGTTCACGAAGGCCGGCGGGCGGATGCGCCAGCGCACCGGCTTGGCCGTCCCGTCGGACACGAAGTAGTAGCCCTTCTCTCCCTTCGGCCCCTCGACGGGGACGTAGACCTCGCCCGCCGGCGGGCGCGGCCCTTCCATGACGACCTTGAAGTGATGGATCATCGACTCCATCTCGCTCGTCGCCTTGTGCTTTGGCGGGAGGATGAGGCGCGGGTCGTCGACGTTGAGCGGGCCGTCGGGGAGGCGCTGCACCGCCTGCTCGAGGATGCGCACCGACTGGCGCATCTCCTCCATGCGGACGAGGAAGCGATCGTACACGTCGCCATGCACCCCCACCGGCACGTCGAAGTCGTACGTCTCGTAGCCGAGGTACGGGAAGTCGCGCCGGATGTCCCACGACACGCCGGACGCGCGCACCATCGGGCCCGAGAGCCCGTAGTTGAGCGCCTCAGCCGGCGACATCACCCCTAAGCCGACCGTGCGCCCCACCCAGATGCCGTGGCGCGTCACCATCTTGTCGACTTCGGCGATCGTCTTGGGGAAGGTGCGCAGGAATCCCTTGAGCCCGTCCATCCAGCCGTCGGGAATGTCGGCCGCCATCCCGCCCACGCGCGAGATGCTCGTGGTCAGGCGCGCCCCCACCCACCCCTCGAGCAGGTTGTAGATGTTCTCGCGCTCCTGGAACGCCCACAGGAACGGCGTGAACGCGCCGATGTCGATGCACGTCGTTCCCACCCACACCAGGTGCGAGATGATGCGCGACAGCTCCAGCGCGATCACCCGCAGCACCGTGCAGCGCTCCGTGATCTCGACGCCGAACAGCCGCTCCGCACCTAACGAGAAGGCGATGTTGTTCCCCGGGGAGTTGAGGTAGTCCTCGCGGTCGGTCCAGGGGATGATCTGGTTGTACTGGCGGTACTCGCCGATCTTCTCGAAGCCGCAGTGCAGGTAGCCGATGTGCGGAATGCACCGCACCACCGTCTCGCCGTCCAGTTCCAGCACCAGGCGCAACACCCCGTGCGTCGCCGGATGCTGCGGCCCGATGTTGATGAGCATGTGCTCACCCTCGAGCTCCGGCTCCAGCGCCGGCGGCGGCTCCAGCGTCGTCACCTGCCCGCCGTCGTTCACCACGAGCGGCACGCGCTGCGGACGCCCCTCGGCGTCCAGCCCCGTGGTCGACAGCGCGACTTCGATCGTTCGCTTCGTGGCCACGGCTATTCTCCCGTCCGTTCGCCACTCGTCAGGCGCTGCCGCATCTCGCCCGGCAGGTCCTCGAACGCGTCGGCGATGCTGAGCTCTTCCATCGAGTATCTCGCCTCAGGATTGGCCGTCAGCGCCTGGCGCAGCTGCTCGGCCCGCGAGAAGCGTCCGCGCAGCGGGAAGTCCTTCCGCAGCGGGAAGCCTTCGCGATACTGCTCCCACATGAGGATGCGGCGCAGGTCCGGGTGCCCCTCGAAGACGATGCCGAACATGTCGTAGCACTCGCGCTCCAGCCAATCGGCCCCCTTCCACACCGGCTCCACGCTCGGAACCTTGAGCGGTCCCCCCTTGGGAAGTTCCGCCTTGACGCGCAGGAAGCGCCGGTACGGGATCGAGCGCAGGTGCCACACCACTTGCAGCGGCAACTCGAGGTCGCGGTACTCGACCGCCGTCACGTCCACGAGGTAGTCGTACTGCTGCGAGACGTCGTCGTGCAGCCAGCGCATCACCTCGAGCGCACCCTCCGGCTTCACGTAGACGGTGGTGTCGCCCCAGAGCACCTCGACCCTGACGAAGTGCTGCGCAAAGCGGGCCTCGATGGCCCCGGCGCTCGGGTTCGTGGCGCCGCCGCGATGCGCAAGGCCGACGGGAGTGCGCGGGGCGCTCGCGTCGCTCGCCGCCTGGCCCGCATGGATGATCGTGAAGGGAGCGCTCACAGCCCCGACCGCGTTTGGTGAACCGAATTGCCGAACGGTTCCGACAGCTCGTCGATGACCGAGGGCGGGATGTACAGGTCGCTCTTGGGATCCGGCTCCAGTTCCTCGCGCAGCGCGTCGTTGCTCATGCGCTCACGCTTCACCTTCTCCTGCAGCATCATGATGCCGTACATGAGCCCTTCCGGGCGCGGCGGGCACCCCGGGACGTAGACGTCGACCGGGATGATGGTGTCGATCCCCTGCGCCACGGCGTAGGTGTCGAACATCCCGCCCGACGACGCGCACGCCCCCATCGAGATGACCCACTTGGGCTGCGGCATCTGCTGGTAGATGCGCCGCAGGACGGGCGCCAGCTTGAACGGGACGCGGCCGGCGCAGATGAGAACATCCGCCTGACGAGGCGAGAACGACATGCGCTCCATGCCGAAGCGCGCGAGGTCGAAACGCGACGCCGCCGAAGCCATGAACTCGATGGCGCAGCACGCGGTGCCGAACGGCATGGGCCACAGCGAGTTGGCGCGCCCCCAGTTGACCAGCATGTCGAGCCGGGTCGTGATCCACCCTTCCTGCGACTGCGGATCGTAGCTGACGACGTTCGGCTCAGGGCGAGGGGCTAATCCCATTGCAACGCTCCCTTCTTCCAGACGTAGACGAAGCCGACGACGAGGATGGCCATGAAGACCAGCATCTCGCCGAGCCCGAAGAACGAGATGTTCCCCGCCGGACAGGCGTTGTTGACGAGCGCCACGCCGCAGGAGAGCTGTCGATAGTAGACCCCCCAGGGGATCATGAACACGGTTTCGATGTCGAAGATGATGAACAACATCGCCACCATGTAGAACTTGACCGAGAAGCGCTCGCGCGCGTCCCCCAACGGCGGAATGCCGGACTCGTACGGCGTGTCCTTGACCGGCGTCGGGCGACGCTTCATGACCAGCGTCGACAGCGCGATGATCAGGACGGCGTTCAGCGCGACGAATCCGAGCAGCAGCAGGACGGGCAGGTACGTGCGATCCATTTCGCTCCCAACGCGCCTCGAAGTTCGTGAAACATTTCACGTGTTCAGCGCGGGTAACCTACCCGACAGGGTAGGAGGGTGTCAACGGAGATAAACCGCGTCGTGCGAGCGAGTTGTGCGCATTCTTCGCCTTGTACCACGATTCCAACCACCCCACCCGCCCACCGCCCCGCAACCGACCGCGAAGCGCCCGGCAACCGACCGAGCAACCGCCCGCGCACCGCACGCACCGCGCGCCGTTCGCATCCCCCGCGCGCACCGTCGTCGTTAGCTTTCCCACGCCCGAGTTTGCACCGATCGGTCCCACTCGCGACGACGCGCCCGCTTCACGCACGAAGCGCGGGCGTGTGGTTGTTCACGCCCCCCGTTCACCCCTACGCACCCGCGGAGTACCCGGCATGTCGATTCAGAACGATCGGTGGATCACGGAGATGGCCACGCAACACGGCATGATCGAACCATTCGAGTCGAGCCAGGTGCGATCCGGGGTCATCTCGTATGGCGTGAGCTCGTATGGCTACGACATGCGCGTGGCACGCGAGTTTCGCATCTTTACCAACGTCCTGAACTCGGTAGTCGATCCCAAGGCCTTCGATCCCAAGTCATTCGTCGAGTTCGAGGGCGACGTCTGCATCGTCCCCCCCAATTCCTTCGCCCTCGCGCGCTCGGTCGAGTACTTCCGCATCCCGCGCGACGTGGTGACGATCACGGTCGGCAAATCGACCTACGCCCGCTGCGGCATCATCACCAACGTCACGCCGTTCGAACCGGAATGGGAAGGGCACGTCACGCTGGAGATCTCCAACACCACGCCGCTTCCCGCCAGGATCTACGCCAATGAGGGGATCGCGCAGGTCCTCTTCTTCAAGGGCGAACCGCCGCTCGTCTCCTACAAGGACAAGGCCGGCAAGTACCAGGGGCAGCAGGGCGTCACGCTCCCCAGGTTGTAGTTGGCGGTCGTGCTCGGCGGGAAGCATGGCAGCACGAGAACCGGCGACGCCCCCATCAGGGACGCCGCCGGTTCCGTCTTCCGCGTGGCGGGTCGCGCGCGCCGCCGCGCGCACAACGCTCGTCAGGCTACGCGTCAGGCGCCTCGTGAGGTCACTCGTCAGGCATGGCGCCAGCCGCGAGCGTCAGGCTAGCCCGCACCCCCCGCTGACTTCCGCTCCTCGACCTCGAACGCGCTCCCGAAGATGTAGTCGCGGTTCATGCGGGCGATGGTGTCGATGGAGATCTCCTTCGGGCACGCTGCCTGGCACTCGCCGAACAACGTACAACCGCCGAAGTCCTCGAGGTCCATCTGCGCCACCATCTTCAGCGCCCGCCGATAGCGCTCAGGCTGCCCCTGCGGGAGGTGCCCCAGGTGCGAGATCTTGGCGGCCGTGAAGAGCGACGCGCTCCCGTTGGGGCAGGCGGCGACGCATGCCCCGCACCCGATGCATGCCGCCGCATCCATGGCCGAGTCGGCATCGGGCTTGGGCACGGGGAGCGCGTTGCCGTCGGGGGCATTCCCCGTCGACACGGAGACGTAGCCGCCGGCCTGGATGATCCGGTCGAGGGAGCTGCGATCGACGCAGAGATCGCGCAGCACCGGGAATGCCTGCGCCCGCCACGGCTCGATGGTGATGGTGTCGCCGTTGCGGAAGGTGCGCATGTGCAGCTGGCACGTCGTGGTGGCCTTCTGCGGGCCGTGCGCCACGCCGTTGATCACCAACCCGCACATGCCGCAGATCCCCTCGCGGCAGTCGTGGTCGAAGGCGATGGGCTGCTCGCCCTTGTTGGTCAGGTCCTCGTTGACGACATCGAGCATCTCGAGGAACGACATCTCCGCGGTGACGTCGTTCGCCTTGTACTCGACAAACTGGCCGGTGGCGGTGGGACCGGACTGCCGCCACACCTTGAGGGTCACGTTCATGGGGACAGAAGACGAGAGGACGGGACGACGAGAAGACGAGGGTGGCCGTTCATTTGTAGGACCTCGTCGCCAGGTGCACGTTGTCGAAGACGAGCGGCTCCTTGTTGAGGATCGGCGCCTTCCCTTCCCCGGCATATTCCCAGGCCGCGACGTAGGCAAACTGCTCGTCGTTGCGCTTGGCCTCGCCGTCCTCGGTCTGGTGCTCGGTGCGGAAGTGGCCGCCGCACGACTCCTCGCGGTGCAGCGCGTCGCGGCACATCAGCTCCCCTAACTCGAGAAAGTCGGCGACGCGCCCGGCCTGCTCCAGCGACTGGTTCAGTTCCTCGCCGCCCCCGGGGACGTGCAGGTTCTCCCAGAATTCCTCGCGCAGCGACGGGATCTTTCCCAGCGCCTCCTCGAGCCCCTGGGCATTGCGGGCCATCCCGCACTTCTCCCACATGATCTTGCCCAGCTCGCGGTGGAACGACTGCACGCTTCGCTTGCCACGGATTCCCAGCAGGCGCCTGGTGCGCTCCTCCACCTCGCGCTCGACCGCACGCACCTCGGGGTTGTCCCTCGACAGCGGCTCCAGCTTGTGACCGGCGAGGTAGTTGCCAATGGTGTACGGAATCACGAAGTAGCCATCGGCGAGCCCCTGCATCAGCGCGCTCGCGCCCAGCCGGTTGGCGCCGTGGTCCGAGAAGTTGGCCTCCCCCAGCACGTGCAATCCGGGAATGGTGCTCTGCAGGTTGTAGTCGACCCAGAGCCCGCCCATCGTGTAGTGCACGGCGGGGTAGATGCGCATCGGGACGGTGTACGGGTCTTCGTCGGTGATGCGCTCGTACATCTGGAACAGGTTCCCGTAGCGTTCCTCGATGCGGTCGCGCCCCAGTCGCTTGATGGCGTCGCGGAAGTCGAGGTACACGCCGAGCCCACCCGGCCCCACGCCGCGCCCGCTGTCGCAGGCCTCCTTGGCCGCGCGCGACGCAATGTCGCGCGGCGAGAGGTTGCCGAACGACGGGTACTTCCGCTCGAGGTAGTAATCACGCTCGGCGTCCGGGATGTCGTTGGGGTTGCGCGTGTCGCCCTGCTTTTTCGGGACCCACACGCGCCCGTCGTTGCGCAGCGACTCCGACATGAGCGTGAGCTTGGACTGGTACTCACCGCTCTGCGGGATGCACGTGGGGTGGATCTGCGTGTAGCACGGGTTGCCGAAGGCGGCACCGCGCTTGTAGGCCCGCCAGATGGCGGTGGTGTTGCACCCCTTGGCGTTGGTCGACAGGTAGAAGACGTTGCCGTAGCCGCCCGTGGCCAGCACCACCGCGTCGCCCAGGTGCGTCTCGATCTTGCCCGTGACCAGGTTGCGGGTGACGATCCCGCGCGCGCGACCGTCGACGACGACCAGGTCGAGCATCTCGGTGCGGGCGTGCATCGTCACGCCGCCCTTGGCGATCTCCTTCTCCAGCGCCTGGTAGGCGCCTAACAAGAGCTGCTGCCCGGTCTGGCCGCGCGCGTAGAACGTGCGCGACACCTGCGCGCCGCCAAACGACCGGTTGGCGAGGAGGCCGCCGTATTCGCGCGCGAACGGGACGCCCTGCGCCACGCACTGGTCGATGATGTTGACCGAGATCTGCGCCAGGCGATACACGTTGGCCTCACGCGCCCGGAAGTCACCCCCCTTCACGGTGTCGTAGAACAGGCGCTGGATCGAGTCGCCGTCGTTCTGGTAGTTCTTGGCCGCGTTGATCCCGCCCTGCGCGGCGATCGAGTGCGCTCTTCGTGGCGAGTCCTGGAAGCAGAAGCACGAGACGTTGTAGCCCAGCTCCGACATCGACGCCGCGGCCGCCGCGCCCGCCAGTCCCGACCCCACCACGAGGACGTGGTATTTCCGCTTGTTGGCGGGGTTCACGAGCTTCATCTCGAACTTGTGCTTGTCCCACTTCCCGCTCAGCGGGCCGTCGGGGATGTTCGACTTGAGTTCCATCAGCGTGCGCCTCCCGTCGTGAGCGAGGCAACCGGGGTGGCGGCGGCGTTCGCCGCCCGTACGGTCGGGGATTCGTCCATCACCGGCGTATCATCGGTGAACATGCCGAGGGCCGCGCCGATGGGCACGGCCGCGAATCCGATCGCCACCACGACGGCGATGACGATCGCCAGGTTGCGATGGAGGGGATTGGCCGAGGGGCGTCGCGCCCCCAGCGTGCGCAGCGATGCCCACGCGCCGTGGAACAGGTGCAACCCGAGCGAGGCCATCGCCAGGAGGTAGAAGGCCACCGCCCAGGGGCGCGAGAAGCCGCTGCGCAGGTTGTTGTACGGGTCGAGGTGACGGAAGCCCGGGACGCCCAGGCCGAACGTCATGTCGGCGATATGGAAGACGATGAAGGCCAGGAGGATGACGCCGCCCACGCGCATGGTGCGCGAGGCGAGCGTGGCCACCTGCGCCTTCTTGCTGCCGTAGGGAACCGGGCGCGCCGCACGGTTGCGCGCCGTCAGCTGCAGAGCCGCCGTCACGTGCAAGGCGACCGCGGTCACCAGCGCCCCGCGGATGAGCCAGAGAAGGCCGCCGGTCTTGCGCAGGAGGAGGGCGTAGTCGTGCATGGCCTGCGCCGCGCCCGTCCCCTTGAACATCTGGAGGTTGCCGGCCATGTGGCCAACGACGAAGCCGATCCCGATGATCCCGGTCACGGCCATCACGACCTTCTTGCCGACGCTGGAATCCCAGAAGCGTTTCACGCGACTCGCCGATACCCGCTCGCCGCTACTCGCCGGCATCGCTGCTGTTGCCATGGGGCACGAGGTGTAGGGGGAAGGAAGGAGTGGGGAGGCAAACGGGGCGCGCAATCCGCGCGCCCCGTGCACGTCCTCGGTCAGGCGAGCTTGGCCATCGGCTCTCGCACGGCGTCCGCGCTCTTGCCTAACGCCACGCGCTCGGCGCTCGTGAGTTCGACCTCGATCACCTGCTCCAGCCCCTTGCGCCCAAGCTTGCACGGCACGCCAAGGAAGAGCCCCGACATCCCGTACTCGCCCTCGAGCCACGCGGCGCACGGCAGGATGCGCTTCTGGTCCTGCACGATGGCCTCCACCATCTGCACCGCCCCGGCCGACGGGGCGTAGTACGCCGAGCCGGTCTTGAGGTAGGACACGATCTCCGCGCCGCCGTTGCGCGTGCGGTCCACGATCTTGTCGAGGACGTCGCGCGCCATCAGCTGCGTGATGGGGATGCCGCTGACCGTCGTGTACGAGATGAGCGGGACCATCGTGTCGCCGTGCCCACCCAGCACCATGGCCTGGATGTCACGCACCGAAATGTCGAGCGCCTCGGCCAGGAATGCACGATAACGCGCCGTGTCCAGCACCCCCGCCATCCCCAGCACGCGCTCGCGCGGGAAGCCCGACGCCTTCTTGGCCACGTGGCACATCACGTCGAGCGGGTTCGAGACGATGATGAGGATCGCGTTAGGCGAGGTGCGCGCCACGCTCTCCGCCACCGACTTCACGATCCCCGCGTTCGTGTTCATGAGGTCATCGCGCGACATCCCCGGCTTGCGGGCAATGCCGGCGGTGATCACCACGATGTCGGAGTCGACCGTCTCGTCGTACCCGTTGGTCCCGACGATGCGCGTGTCGTACAGCTCGATGGGCGCCGACTGCCATTGGTCGAGCCCCTTGCCCTGCGGAATGCCCTCGGCGATGTCCACGAGGACGACCTGCTTGGCGAGTTCCTTTTCGGCCAGTCGCTGCGCGGCGGTTGCACCCACATTGCCAGCGCCGACGACCGTGATCTTGTTGACCATGTATCGGATCGTGTGAAAGGATCGGTGAACGGATGAATCCAAGCTAGCCCGCGCGCTCCGCCCCTTCAACGCCCTCATCCGCACCCCCGCCCACCGCCCCTCTCCCGCCCCTCGCCGGCTACCCGCCCACCTGCGACAACGCGCGCAAGCCGCCCACCTGCATCTGCAGCAACTGATGCTCCTTGGGCTTCTCGGCCAGCGCCTGCCGGAAGAGCGGCTCCAGCGCCTCGCCGCGACGCAACGGATCGCGCAGGTTCACCTCGTGGTCGCCGTACAGGCACGTCCGCAGCCGGCCATCTGCCGTTAGGCGCACCCGGTTGCACGCGCCGCAGTAGGTGTGCGTCATCGGCGTGATCACCCCCACCGTCCCCGGCGACCCGTTGATCCGGTAGTACTGCGCGGGGCCGTTGCCGCGAGGGCCCGCGTCGCTCGTTAGGGGACCCAGCGCCGAGAGGCGCTGCAGGATTTCCTCGCTGGGCACCACGTGCTCCCACGTGAGCTCCCGCATGTCGCCCACCGGCATCAGCTCGATGAAGCGCACGTGCCACGGATGGTCGAGCGCCAGGCGCGCGAAGTCCACGACCTCGTCGTCGTTGATCCCCCGCATGACGACCATGTTGATCTTGATGGGCGAGAGCCCCGCCGCCTCCGCCGCACGCGCCGCGTCCACCGGCGAGAGTCCGAGGTTCCGTCGCGCGATGGCCGCAATGCGCGCCTCCTGCAACGAGTCGGCGCTCATGTTCACGCGGTCGAGCCCCGCCGCCGCCAGCGCCGGCGCCAGCTGCGGCAGGCGCACGCCGTTGGTCGAGAGCGCGATGTCCTCGATGTGCGGGACTGCCTTGAGCATCCCCACCAACGTGGGGAGTTCGGGGCGAATGGTCGGCTCGCCCCCCGTGATGCGCAGCCGCCGCAGCCCCAGCGGGGCAAGCTGGCGCACAACCTCGGCAATCTCCTCGTACGAGAGGATGTCTCGCTTCGGAAGCCACTCCAGCCCTTCCAGCGGCATGCAGTACAGGCACCGGAAGTTGCAGCGATCGGTGACCGAGATGCGCAGGTATTCGATGCCGCGCCCAAACTGGTCTTGCAGCACGAGCCCGCTCATGCGCGCCCCTCCTGCGGTGCACCCGTGATCACCGATTCCCCCGCGCGCGCTGTGCCCCCCGACCGCGTGGGATCGACCCATTCGCGCGTGCCATCCACGTAGTGCTCGCGCTTCCAGATGGGGACGCGGCGCTTGAGCTCCTCGATGGCGTAGCGCATCGCGTCCATCGCCGCCCCGCGGTGAGGGTGCGATATGGCAATCGCCACGCTCGCCTCGGTGAGCGCCAGGTAGCCCAGGCGGTGCTCGATCACCACGTGCTCGGTCGCGAACGCTTCACAGGTCTCGCGCGCGATCGCGTCCAATTCGCGTTGCGCCATCGTCTCATAGGCCGAGTAGTCGATCCCCGCCACATCCCTACCCTCGTTCACTTCCCGCACGGTGCCGACAAAAAGGGTCGATGCCCCTGACGAGGGGGCGTTCACCTCGGCCAGCAGGGCGGCCGCGTCGATGGCACCGTGCACCAACGCCGCGCGCATCAGCCCCCGGCCACCGGAGGGATGATCGCCACCTCATCGCGCTCGCTCACCGCGTCGTCGAGGGAGGCGTAGCTCTCGTTGACCGCGACGAGCGGTTGCGGCGGGAGCTTCGCGGTCGTGGCGCGCGCGCGCACCGACGCCAGCACGTCACGAACGCGCGCCGTGGGGGCGATTTCGACGTCGATTGCCGACGCGCCGAACGCCTCGGCGTACGACGCGAACAGGAGAACCCTGACCGTTGGCATACGAGGGAAGACTAGCCCGGGGGCAGCGCCACGCAACCGTGGCCGGGGGGTGCGGCCGCACGTGAAAACGCCCCATCCGGCTGGGCCGGCGGGGCGTCAATGCTGCCTCGAGATTGCCGCGATGACACGAGGCTCACGCCTCGCTCATCTCCTCCTCATGATCGTCATCCCAATCGTCCAGGTCTGCGCCATCGAGCGGCTCGAGATCGGCGACCATCGCACGCAGCTCCTTGGACGGCTTGAAGACGGGGACCGGGCGGGCCGAGACCTCGACGGGAGAGCCGGTTCGCGGGTTACGCGCCATGCGGGTCTTGCGGTGCCGAATCTTGAACGTGCCGAAGCCCCGAACCTCGATGTTCTTCTGGGCCTGCAGCGCTTCCTTGATCGCCTCGAGGAACGAATCGACCACGCGCGCGCAGTCCTTCTTCGAGATCATCGGCCCGGCCGTGCGGGAAATCTGCTGCGTGACGCGCTCGACGAGGTCGGCTTTGGTCATTGCGTAATCTCGAACAGGACGAGGTCCGAAGGCTCGAAAGTTTGGTCGAACATAGAACGCTTAGCTATTGTGTGTCAAGCGTTTGGACCACTTCGCCCGACCTCTCCTCTCACCGCATTGATGAACTGCCGGAACAGCGGACGGGCGTCATGCGGCCCCGGCGCAGCCTCCGGATGATACTGCACCGAGAAGATCGGCAGCGTGCGATGCCGCAACCCCTCGACCGTTCCGTCGTTGAGGTTGATGTGGGTCACCTCGAGTTCCGGCGCCCCCGGGATCTCGCGCTCGTCGCCCTGGACGGCGAAGCCGTGGTTCTGCGACGTGATGAGGACGCGGCCCGTCGCGAGCTCCTTCACCGGCTGGTTCCCCCCGCGATGCCCGAACGGGAGCTTCACCGTCGAGCCGCCAAAGCTGAGGCCGATGAGTTGGTGCCCAAGGCAAATCCCGAACACCGGCACTCCCGCCTCACCAATGCTCCGGATCGCCGCCGGGGCGTAGGCGACGGCGGCCGGATCGCCGGGGCCGTTGGAGAAAAAGACGCCGTGCGGCTTGAGCGCGAGCACCTCGGCCGCCGAGGTCGTGCTGGGGACCACGGTGATGCGGCAGCCGTGCGCCTCGAACAGTCGGAGGATGTTGCGCTTGATCCCGAAGTCGTAAGCGACGATGTGATACGGGGCGTTCTCCGCCCCCCAGTGATAGACCCTATCGGTGGTCACGACCGACGCCAGGTCGAGCCCTTCCATCGACGGGCAGGCATCGAGCGCCGACTGCGCCTCGGCCGTGGCCGCCTCACCGGCGCCAATGACGCCACGCATGACGCCCGCCGAGCGCAGGTGCTTGGTGAGCCGGCGCGTGTCGATCCCCTCGAGGATCGGGACCCCCGCGTTGCCTAACCACGAGCGCAGATCACCGCTCGCGCGCCAGTTCGAGAAGGTGCGCGAGAGCTCCCGCACCACGACCGCCGCCACCTGCGGACGCCCCGACTCGGGGTCTTCGGCGTTGACGCCGTAGTTGCCGATCATCGGGGCCGTCATGACCACGATCTGCCCGCGATAGGACGGGTCGGAGAACGTCTCCTGGTAGCCAGTCATGTTCGTGGTGAACACGACTTCGGCAACGGTCACCGGGGCGGGCGCTGCCAGTCGCCCGTGAAAAAGGGTTCCGTCCTCGAGGAGGAGGAACCCTGGAAGGTCTGCGTGAGCGGTCACGTCGCGGAGTGAACTACTGCTTCGGAGTCGACGGGGCTGGGGCCGGCGTGGCCGGCGCCTTCTCCAGCGGAACGACGGGCGCGGTGGCCGGAGCCTGGTTCTTCGTGGCCGGCGCGGTGGGCGCCGCGCCCGACAGCGGCGTGTCGAGCACCGACTTCGGCACGCGCGTACGCACCGACATCAGCTGCAACACGAACGCCAGGAGCAGGAAGACGCCGCCCCCCCACCAACTCACCTTCGTGAGGAGGTTGCCGGCCTGTCGCGACCCGATGAGCGAGTCGGACGAGGACGACGTTCCGCCGAAAGAAGCGGCGAGGCCGCCTCCCTTCCCCGACTGCAGGAGAATCGCCGTGATCACGGCGAAGCTGACGAGGATGAGGATGATCAGGAGAAAGGTGTACATGCGCGCGGCGCTGAAAGGGGCTCGTTCGTGCTAAGCACGGAATATTGAACCACTTACAGACATGAATCAAGTGCGAACGATGGACGACCATCCTTCGGCATCCAGCGAAGCGCCGCCCACCAGCAACCCATCCACCTCGCTGGCGTCGAGCAGGGCCGCGGCGTTGCCCCGGTTCGCGCTCCCGCCATAGAGAATCGGGATCGCCTTGGCCCGCTCTCCCAGCAGCCCGACCAGGTCCTGACGGATGAGCAGGTGGATCGCCGACGCGTCGTCCGGCGTCGCCGTGCGCCCGGTCCCGATGGCCCACACCGGCTCGTAGGCGATCAGCATTCCCGCCACCTGATTCGGTTCGATGAGCGAGATCCCCGCGCGCAGCTGCCGCAGGACGACCGTCTCGGTCTCTCCCGACTCGCGCTGCGCCAGCGTCTCTCCCACGCACAGCACGGGGGCGAGCCCTGCCTTGACCGCGGCGGCGACCTTCCTGGCCGTCTCCTCGTCGGTCTCGCCGAAGACGTGCCGGCGCTCCGAATGCCCGACCAGGACACAGGTGGCGCCGGCGTCGCGCGCCATTCCCGCCGAGAGTTCGCCGGTGAAGGCGCCCTTGTCTTCCCAGTAGATGTTCTGCACACCAACCAGGATGTCCTGCCGATCCTTGAGCATCTCCAGCACCGTGGTCAGCGTGACCGCGGGTGGGAAGAAGATGACCTGCCGGTCGGTGCGTCGTGCGTAGTGCGCCAGGAACGAGCGCAAGAAGGCCCGGGCATCGCTCGGGCCATGGTTCATCTTCCAGTTGGCGGCAAAGACAGGGTGCTGCATGGGCCTCACTTGTCGTCCAGCGCGTCGACTCCAGGGAGCAACTTTCCTTCGAGGAACTCCAGCGAGGCGCCGCCACCGGTCGAGACGTGACTCATCGCTGACTCCAACCCGGCTTCCGCGACCGCCGCGGCGGAATCACCGCCGCCCACGATGGTCGTGGCGCCGTTCTTCGTCGCTTCGGCCATGGCCTTGGCGATTGCCAGCGTCCCCTGGTCGAACGGGGGATTCTCGAAGACCCCCATGGGTCCGTTCCAGAGCACCGTCTTGGCCGACCGGATGGCGCGCGCGTACGACTCCATCGTTTCCGGCCCGATGTCGTACATGGCCTCGTTGGCCGGGATGGCGTCTCGTTTGGTGGCGTGCGCCGCTGCGCCGTTGTCGATGGCGGTGGAGACCACCGCGTCGTGCGGGAGGGTGAGCCTGTAGCCGGCGCGCTCCACCAGCGACGCGGCGAGTTCGACCCGATCGGGCTCGACGAGCGACGTGCCCGTCTCGAGCCCCATCGCCTTGAAGAAGGTGCAGGCCATGGCGCCACCGATCAGGAGCCCGTCCACCTTGGGAAGGAGCGCCTCGATCACGTCGATCTTGCCCGACACCTTGGCGCCGCCGAGGATGGCGATGAACGGCCGCCTGGGCTCCGCCACCGCTGTTCCGAGGTAGTCGAGTTCCTTCTCCATCAGGAAGCCGGCAACCGCGGGTTTGAGGTAGGCGGTCACGCCGGCGGTGGACGAATGCGCGCGATGCGCCGACCCGAAGGCGTCGTTGACATAGAGGTCGCCGAGCCTGGCGAACGCCTGCGAGAGCGCGTCGTCGTTCTTCTCCTCGCCCTTGTGGAAGCGCGTGTTCTCGAGGAGAAGTATCTCGCCGTCGCCTAACGCCTGCGTCGCGGCCACCGCACTGTCGTCGGCCGACGAGGCGTGGAAGCGAACCGTGAATCGCGTCCGCCTCGCCAGTTGCCTGGCCGCCGGGGCAAGCGAGTATTTGGGATCGGGGCCACCCTTGGGGCGCCCGAGGTGCGAGAGGAGGACGACGCGCGCCCCTCGCTCGGCGAGATACTCGAGCGTCGGGAGCGCGGCGACGATGCGCGTGTCGTCCGTAACGTTGCCCGCGTCGTCGAGCGGGACGTTGAAGTCGACGCGCACCAGGACCCGACGCCCCTTGAGCTGGGCGTCGGGCAGGTCGCGAATGGTCTTCTTGTTCATGAGCCTAGAGCTTGGCGCCGACAAACTGGATGAGGTCGACGCAACGCGTGGCGTATCCCCACTCGTTGTCGTACCAACCCGAGACCTTCACCATCGTCCCATCGATCACGTTGGTGTTCTTCGCGTCGATGATGCACGAGTAGGCGTTCCCGATGTAGTCCGACGAGACGAGTTCGACCTCGGAGTAGCCGAGGATCCCCTTGAGCGGCCCGCCCTGCGACGCCGCCTGCAGCGCCGCGTTGACCTCGGCGACCGTCGTCGACTTCTCGACCTCGACGGTGAGTTCGGTAAGCGAGACATCGGGGGTGGGGACGCGAATCGCGATCCCGTCGATCTTCCCCTTCACTTCCGGAATCACGAGCGACGTCGCCTTGGCGGCCCCCGTCGTGGTCGGGATGATGGAGAGCGCGGCGGCACGCGCACGGCGCAGGTCCTTGTGCGGAAGGTCCAGGATGTTCTGGTCGTTGGTGTACGAATGGATCGTCACCATCGCGCCGTGCCGGAAGCCGAAGTTGTCGCGGATGACCTTGACCATCGGCACCAGGCAGTTGGTGGTGCACGAGGCGTTGGACATGATGTGATGCGTGGCGTTGTCGTACTTGTCGTGGTTCACGCCCATCACGATGGTGATGTCCTCGCCCTTGGCGGGGGCCGAGATGATCACCTTCCGGGCCCCGCCGTCGATGTGCTTCTGCGCGTCTGGGGCGTTGGTGAAGCGTCCGGTCGATTCGAGGACGATGTCGACGCCGAGTTCCTTCCACGGGAGCGCCGACGGGTCCTTCTGCGCGTAGACCTTGATCGTGTCGCCGTCGATCGTGATCGAGTCGGCGGTCGACTCGACCGTTCCCTTGTAGGTGCGATGGACCGAGTCGTACTTGAACAGGTGCGCCAGCGTCTTGGTGTCGGTCAGGTCGTTGACGGCCACGAAGTCGATCGCGGCCCCCTGCTCCTTGGCCGCGCGAATGACCTGACGTCCGATGCGGCCGAAGCCGTTGATGCCAACTCGAATACCCATATCTGCGCTCATCCTCGCGAAAGCCATGTAGGCGGCTGGTCACCCGCTGCGCGGGCCCGGCCGAAGGTGACGTAGCTGACGATTCGCGCCCCGGCGTTCCACAACGTGGTGGCGCACTCGTTCAGGGTCGCCGCGGTCGTGACGACGTCATCGACCAACATGACATGGGCGCCGCGCACTTTCGCCGGCGCCCCTGCGACGAGCCTGAAGGCATCGGCAACGTTGCGCAAACGCTCTGCTGGTGTCAATCGCGTTTGCGACGGTGTTGCCTTCGGGCGTTCGATGACATCATCCCACACCGGAATGCCCCATCGTGGGGCAAGGGCGAGCGCCAACTCCCGGCTCTGGTTGAAGCCGCGCTCGCGCTCCCGTGCCGCGGCGAGCGGGACCGGAATGAGCGCCGCGCGCTCGGCCACCACGTCGTCGGGCCAGTCCAGGCGCGACATCCGCTCCGCCATTTCGCGCGCGATCGACTTCCACCCCTCGTACTTGAGCGCGTACACCATCCGCTCGGCGTCGCCGCCCGGGACCCAGCACCACGAGCGCGCCGCGCGCACGAACGGAGGGAGCAGCACACACCAGCGGCAACTCTCCGTCCCCACCGGGTGCCCGCAGCGCGCGCAGCGCGGGCGCGGGAGCGCCGTCACGCGTGACCAGCACGTGGCGCAGGCGATGGCGTCGACGTTGGGAGGAATGAGGCGCTCGCACGCTACGCAATGTCGTGGCAGGAGGAGCGCCTCGAGCGCCGCGGCACCTTCGCGCGCCCCGCGCACCGCCACCTGCAACCCCGCGCGCATGAGCGCCCCGACACGATCGCGAGGCGAAGCCTGTCCCCCGAACTCTGTCCCCATGCCGCCCTCTTCGCTGGTGTGGCGATGGGTGGCGCGCGCGAGCCCACGCTCGTTGCGCCTGCGCAGGCCGCGCGCGCGCGGTTCCGCGTGTGCGTGTGCACGTGCCCTCGCACGTGCGCGCGCACGGCGCAGCGGCGCGGCTACGGTCGAGCGGCGCGTTGCAGGGCGTCCCGCATCACCGCGAGATCTGCGGCGCGAGCGAACCACCGCTCGAACGATCTGGCGCCCTGATGCAACAACATCTCGATGCCGTCCAGCGCCGCGTGTCCCGCTGCGCGTGCCTCGCGCACCCATCGCGTTTCGCCAGGACGATACACCAGGTCCATCACGCGAGCGTCACGTGGGAGCGCGGCGAGGCCCAGGGGGAGGGCATCGTCGCGCATGCCGACCGGCGTGGCGTTGATCACGAGCGTTGCCCCCGACAAGGCATCCGACGCCGAGCCCGCCAGCCGCACCAGGG
This sequence comes from Gemmatimonadaceae bacterium, assembly GCA_020852815.1. Classification (NCBI taxonomy): domain Bacteria; kingdom Pseudomonadati; phylum Gemmatimonadota; class Gemmatimonadia; order Gemmatimonadales; family Gemmatimonadaceae; species Gemmatimonadaceae bacterium. Next base: position 113,726 of record JADZAN010000001.1, read on the forward strand.
CGGGAAAGCGTGCCGCCAACGCCGCGCTTCGCGATGCGGTGCGGGCAAAGACGCGCACCTGCGCACCGGGCCAGCGTTCGATGGCGGCACAGACCGCGGAGGCCGAGCCGCCGCTCCCCAGCAGTGCCACGCGCGCCGACGCGCGCTCGACGCCCAGGGCATCGGCCAACGCCTCGATCCCGTGCACGTCGGTGTTGTCGCCAACCAGTCGCCCGGTGGCATCGACCCAGAACGTATTCACGGCCCCGGCGCGTTCGGCCAGCTCGCTGCGAGCGGCGCAGGCGCGGTACACGGCGTCCTTGTGCGGAATGGTGACGTTCCCCGCGGCGCGTTGGGCCAGGAGTAGCTGCAAGACACCAGAGAGCGCGTCCGGCGGGACGTCGAGCGCCTCGTACGCGAGCGGGATCCCCGCCGCGCGCAGCGCGGCGTTCTGGAAGGCGGGCGAGAGGGAGTGCGAGACCGGGTGACCGAGGAGGACGAGCCGCCCCGGCAGCGGTGCCGTCACGCCGGCTCGGGCGTGAGCGCGTCGAAGACGCGGCGTATTTCGCGCTGCAACTCCTCGAAGGTGGCGCGATACACGTCGAGCCCACCGCCGAACGGATCGCTCACCGCGATTCCTTCGCCCCCGGTGCGGGCGTACGACGTGAGGAGGTGCGCGCGCCCTTCGCCACCGAGCGCCAGGACGCGCTCCAGATGGTGCGGTCCCATGGTGAGGATCAGGTCCGACTCCTGCACGAGATCGCTCGTCAGTTGACGCGCCGAGTGTCCACCGAGATCGAGGTGCCGTTCGAGCGCCACGAGGAGGGAGCCGTCGGAGGCCGGGGCGCCATCCCAGGCGCTGGTGCCGGCGCTGGCGATCTCGATGTCCTCACGCCCTCGCTCGATGGCCTCGCGCCGGGCGATGGCCTCGGCAAGCGGCGAGCGACAGGTATTCCCGGTGCAGACGAAGAGGATCTTCACGACGTCGTGGGGATCGGGTATGAGGGTAAGGTGAACTTACTCGACCAGGCGCCGGATCGCTTCGCCCGTTTGTCCGATTGGCGCGTCGCGCGCCCCCCGACTCAGGTGTCGCCGACCAGGTCGGGGACCGCCTCGCGCAGGACCGCGGAGGGGATCGCCCCCGGGCGTATGACGCGCGGCCGGCTCCCGGTACAATCGACCACCGTGGACGGCGGCGAGTCGACGAGCCGTCCGCCATCCAGCACCCGAATGATTCCGCGCGTGATCTCGGGCTGCCATTGCGCGACGACCTCGCTTGCCGCCATGGCGGGAGGTTGACGCGGGCGGTTGGCGCTGGTCGAGGTGATCGGGTCACCGTAGGCGCGCAGGAGACGTTGCAGCCCCGGGTGCGAGGTCCACCGGACGGCGACGCCCCCTTCCGGGCCGCGGAGGCGGGGGGGAACTCGCCGGTCGCCGCCGTTGAGCACGAGGGTGAGCGGCCCTGGCCAATGTCGCGCCGCCAGCGACGAGGCGGCTCGGGAGAGTGTCAGGTCGAGGCGGGAGAGCATGTCGCTCCCCGCGATGAGGAGGAGGAAGGGCTTGGCGGGGGGGCGGTGCTTGAGGCGCACCAGCGTCTCGACGGCATCGTGATCCACGGCCGTGCCGAAGCCGTACACCGTCTCGGTGGGGTAGGCGAGCACTCCCCCGCCCTGCAGGTGTTCGACGGTGTCGCGCAGCGAGGCCTCGACCTCGGGTGGGGACCAGAACGGGACGGACAGCAGCGGGGTGCTCATCGGCGCACTAGGCGTCGAGTGCCGCCATGGCGTCGGCGCGCGCGAAATCGCGCTCCTCCGTCACCTTCATGGCGCGTTCGCTCCCGCGGACCACGACCACGGGGAGGGCCAGCCGTTCGCAGAGAGCGGCGTCGTCGGTGGCTGTCACGCCCGCGCGCCGCGCCTCCAGATGCGCACGCTCGAGCATGTCGCGCGGGAAGGCCTGCGGCGTTTGCGCTCTCCACAGTTTGGTACGGTCCACCGTGCGCACGATGGTCCCCTCGTCATCGACCTCCTTGAGCGTGTCGACGACCGGGAGGGCGGCCACGGCGCCGGTGCCGCGGCGTGCCTGCGCAATCACGTCCTCGATGGTGGCGTCGGTCACCAGCGGGCGCGCGGCGTCGTGCACCACGACGATCTCCACCTCGTCCTCGAGGTCCTCGATCCCGCTCCACACGCTGTCGCCGCGTTGTGCGCCACCCACGGAGACGAGGAGGCGATCGACATCGCACTGGAAGATCCACGGCGGCGGATCGCCGGCGACCGATCGCGGCAACACGGCCACCACCTGTGCCACGTCGGCGCGGCGATGAAAGGCCTGGATGCTGTGCAACAGCATCGGCTTCCCCGCGACCCAGCGGAACTGTTTCAGCTCCGCGCCTCCCGTGCGCGTCCCACTCCCCGCGGCCACGATGATCACCCCGACGTCGCGTCGCACCGTCCCCGCCGGGCGCAACTCGGGGGGCGTCGTGTCGCGTGGGAGGTGGCCCGGGGCCCGGCGCACGTCGTGTCCGTCGTGCTCGGCCTGCTCGGCCTGCTCGTCATGCGCGTCGTGCATCGACATCACGTCAGCGAAAGAGGTCCTGGAAGAGCGAGCCTAACGAGGAGACGCCGATGGCGCGCACGCCATCGGGGGTGCGGCGCGGCATGCCGCGCTCCGACAGATATACGCGCTTGAAGCCAAGCTGCGCCGCCTCGGCCAGCCGTCGCTCCGATTGCGAGACGGGACGCACTTCCCCGCCCAGCCCCACCTCGCCAATGAACACGGCGTCCGACGGCAGCGCCTGGTCGTACACGCTCGACGCCAGGGCGGCGGCCACCGCGAGGTCGCCCGCGGGCTCGTTCATGCGCAGCCCGCCCACCACGTTGAGGAAGACATCGAGCGGCGCGAACGAGAGCCCGGCCCGCTTGTCGAGCACCGCCAGCAGCAACGCGAGCCGGCGCCCGTCGAAACCGGTCGCCACGCGTTGCGGCGTCCCGAACCCCGCCTTGGCGGCCAGCGCCTGCACCTCCACCAGCACCGGGCGCGACCCTTCCAGCAACGCGGTGATGGCCGAACCCGAGGCCCGCCCCTCTCGGTCACCGAGGAAGAGCGCCGAGGGGTTCCCCACCCCCAGCAGCCCATCCTCGGTCATGCGAAAGACGCCGATCTCGTCCACCGAGCCGAAGCGGTTCTTGGTGGCGCGCAGGATCCGATGGTCGCCGGTGCCCTCGCCCTCGAAGTACAGCACCGTGTCGACGATGTGCTCGAGCGTCTTGGGGCCGGCGATCCCGCCCCCCTTGGTCACGTGCCCGACCACGATGACCGTGGCGCCGGCCGACTTGGCGTGTCGCATGAGGCGCGCGGCGCATTCGCGCACTTGTCCCACGTTGCCAGGCGCCCCTTCCAGCGCCTCGGTGGCCATCGTCTGGATGGAGTCGATGATCATGACCGCCGGCCGCGCCTGTGTGGCCACGTCGAGGATCTGCTCCAGCGATGTCTCGCACAGCAGCTGCACGTCTTCGGCCTGCCCCAGGCGCTCGGCCCTAAGCTTCACCTGCAGCGGTGATTCCTCCCCCGACACGTACAGCACCTCGGTGGCGGCCGCCGTGAGCGAGCCCGCCACCTGCAACAGGAGCGTCGACTTGCCGATCCCCGGCTCCCCACCCACCAGGACCATCGACCCGGGCACGATGCCGCCGCCCAGCACGAAGTCCAACTCGGCAATGCCGGACGAGAGCCGCGCCGTGCGCGCCGAGCGCACGTCGCGCAGGCGTACCGGCGCGGCACCGGCGCCGTCCGCCCCCGCGCCCCCCCTGGGGTGCCCGCGGGGCGGCGCCTTGGCCGAGCGCGGCGCCGCCTCCTCGACGAGGACATTCCACTCGCCGCAGGCATCGCACCGCCCGGCCCACTTGGGGTGCTCGGCGCCACACTCGGTGCAGCGGAACACCGACTTGGTGCGCGGCGCCATCACGCGGGACTCACTCCTGACGCGCCGAGTAGTTGTCGAAACGGGTGTACTTCTTGTGGAAGAACATCCGCACCGTGTCGACCGGCCCGTTGCGCTGCTTGCCGATGATGACCTCGGCGAGTCCATCGAGCGGCGTGCCGTCGGCCAGGCGCCGCGGCTCCCCGCGCTCGTCGTGCGCCCCCTCGTAGTACTCCGGGCGATAGAGGAACATCACGACGTCGGCGTCCTGCTCGATGGCCCCCGATTCGCGCAGGTCGGAGAGCTGCGGCTTCTTGTTCTCGCCGGTGCGCTGTTCGGGGCCGCGCGATAGCTGCGAGAGGCAGATCACGGGCACCTCGAGCTCGCGCGCGAGGATCTTGAGCGACCGCGAGATGTAGCTCACTTCCTGCTGGCGGCTTTCCGAGTCGGCCGGCCCCTGGATGAGCTGCAGGTAGTCGATGATGATGAGGCCGATGTTGTTCTCCGCCTTGAGGCGGCGACAGCGCGAGCGAATCTCGAGGACCGAGAGCCCCGGCGTGTCGTCGATCCAGATGGGGAGCGTTCCCAGGATCCCCGACGCCTTGGCCAGGTTGCGGAAATCGTCATCGGTCAGCTTCCCGCTGCGGAGCTTTTGGGCATCGACCCACCCCTCGGCGGCCAGCATGCGGGTGACCAGCTGCTCCTTCGCCATCTCGAGCGAGAAGAGCGCGACCGCCGTCTTGCCGTAGTAGGCCGCGTTCTGCGCCACGTTGAGCACGAACGCCGTCTTCCCCATGGAGGGGCGTGCGGCGACGATGATCAGCTCGGAGGGCTGGAAGCCTAACGTGAGCTTGTCCAGGTCGTCGAAGCCCGAGGGGACGCCGGTCACGGTCTCGCCGTGCCGACTCAGCTCCTCGATCTTCTCCATCGCCTGCCAGAGGAGTTCCTTGATGCGATGGAACCCCTCGGCCTTGCGCGACTGGTTGATCTGGAAGATGCGCTGCTCGGCGACATCGAGCAGGTCGTGCGAGGTCGACTTCCCCTCGTACGCCGACGTGATGATCTCCGTCGACGTCTCGATGAGGCGGCGCACGAGCGCCTTCTCGCGGATGATCTTCGCGTGGTACTCGACGTTGGCCGAGGTGGGGACCGCGTCGACCAGTTGCGCGAGGTAGTCCTTGCCGCCCGACGCTTCCAGCTCTCCGCGCAGCGAGAGTTCGTCGGCGAGGGTAAGGACGTCCACGACCGACCCGCGCTCGTTGAGCGAGAGGATGGCGCGGAACATCCGGCGGTGCGCTTCCCGGTAGAACATGCTGTCGTCGACGAACTCGATCGCACGCACGATGGCGTTGCGATCCATCATCATCGCCGACAGCACCGCCTGCTCGGCATCCTCCGAGTACGGGGGACGCCGATCGCGGAACGGGTCACGCGTCGCGGGCGCGGTCGTAGAGTCGTCGAGCAAGCTGGACATCTTCCCAGGTCGGGCGCTTCCACGACGGATTGCGCAGCAACGCCGCCGGGTGATAGGTGACGATCAGGGGGACCCCGTAGTAGCGGTGGATCCGTCCGCGCAGTTTGCCGATCGGCTCCTTGGTCTGCAATAGTGTTTGCGCCGCAAAGGTCCCCAGCGCGACGATCACCTTGGGGCGCAGGATCTCGATCTGCCTAACGAGATACGGCGAGCAGGCCGCGACCTCGTCGGGCGTCGGGTTCCGGTTCCCCGGTGGCCGGTGCTTCAGGACGTTGCAGATGAAGACGTCCTCGCGCGACAGGCTGATGGCGGCCAGGATCTTGGTGAGCAGCTGCCCCGCCTGCCCCACGAACGGCTTCCCCTGCTCGTCCTCCGTGGCGCCAGGCGCCTCGCCCACGCAGACGAAATCCGCCTCGGGATTCCCTTCCCCGGGGACCGCCTGCTTGGCCGTCTTGTACAGCGTGCATGCCTGGCAGCTGCGCGCCGCCTCGGCAATGTCGGCCAGCGAGCGCCACGGCGACTGGGGACCGCCAAACAGCTCGTGCGCCGGCGAGCCGACCACCAGGCCCGTGGGGATCTGTTCGAACGGCAGCGTGGCGTGTGACATTTCCTGCGGCTTCGCGGAGGGCGAGGCTGGCATGGGTTGGGCGGTGGAGGCGATGGGCGCATCTGAGGCTCGCTCGTCGGATGCTGGCGCGTCAGACGATCCCTTCGCCGCGCCGGCCGAGTCGGAGGGCGGGGCGACGAGGGCGGCACCGGCTTCCGCGTCGGACGCTTCGAGCGACGCCGCGTCGGCGCGCGGCGCGGGGCGAGGTGCGGGGGCGCGCTCACGATCGGTGCGTGGCGCGCTCCCGGCGCCCCCGCGCTGGTCGAGTGCGCGTAGCGCCTCGCGCCAGTCGCTCGGAGGGGCGGCGTCACCGAGCGTCGCGGCGCCTGGGCGCTCCGTTGCTGCTGACGGCGGCACGGGGCGGTCGCTCGCCGGCGCCCGCCCTCCCGCGTCACCCGTCGCCGGGCGCCGCCCGCTCCCCGCGCCGGCTCCAAGGAGGCGCAGCACCTCCTCCACCGACATCGCGTCGAGGACGAGTTCCGTCTCTCCCGCGTCGCGCCGCTGCTCCAGGTAGAGCCGCAGCCGCTCCTTAGCGTCCACCGAGCAGCGCCTCGATACGGTCGAGGATCTCGTCGGCCACCTCGCGCTTGCTCAGGAGCGGGAGCGCCTCGCTGGCGCCGGCGCGCGAGAGGAACGTCACGCGATTGGTGTCGCCCTCGAAGCCGGCCCCCGCCTCGCGCGCGTCATTCACGACGATGAGGTCGAGCCCCTTGGCCTCGAGCTTCTGCGCTCCGTTGGCCAGGACGTCGTCCGTTTCCAGCGCGAAGCCGACGATCACGGCGCCCGGGCGGCGCACCTCGCGCGTGTCGCGCAGGATGTCCGGCGTAGGCGCCAGCGCGATGGCCTCTGGGGCGCCGGACTTCTTGATCTTGGAGCCGGCAACGGTCACCGGGCGGAAATCGGCGGGCGCCGCCGCCATCACGAGCACGTCGGCGCCCGGGAGCGCATGCGCCACGGCATCGCGCATCTCCAGCGTGGTGTGCACGGGGACCAGGTCGAGCGGCGCCGAGGGCGCCGTGCCTAACGGGCCGGCCACCAGCGTGACGTGCGCCCCTCGCCGCCATGCCGCCTCGGCGATGGCCACCCCCATCTTGCCGCTGCTGCGGTTCGACAGGAAGCGCACCGGATCGATCGCCTCCCGCGTGGGCCCCGCGGTGACGACGATGGAACGGCCGGCGAGTATCGAGCCGCGCTCGAGGATCCGGGCCGCGTGAAGGAGGATCGTCTCGGGCTCGCTCATGCGCCCCGGCCCCACCCCTTCCCCTTCCGCCAGCTCACCCACCTCGGGATCGAGGACGTGGTACCCGATCTCACGCAGCTGCGCCACGTTGCGCGCAGTTTGGGGATGGGCCCACATGCGGTCGTTCATCGCCGGGACCACGAGGACCGGCGCCGTGGTGGCGAGGAGCGCGGCGGTGAGGAGGTCGTTGGCGAAGCCGTGCGCCGCACGCGCCATCGTGTCGGCGGTGGCCGGTGCCACGATCACCAGGTCCGCGGCGCGCGCCAGCTTGATGTGCTCGAGCGCGTGTCCCGGCGTGAACAGGCCGCTGTGCACCGAGCGCCCCGTGAGCGCCTCGAACGTCACCGCCCCGATGAACTCCTGCGCCGACGGCGTGAGGATCACGTCGACGGCGGCACCGCCCTGCGTGAGCAGGCGCGCCAGCGACGCCGACTTGTAGCTGGCGATCCCTCCCGTGACTCCCAGGAGGATGCGGCGTTTCGTGAACGGACGAACGGGACCTACTCCGCGCGCCGACGGGGGATGACCTTGTACTCCACGTCGCCCCGCGCCAACTCCTCCATGGCCCGCGTGGTGAGCTTCTTCTCGCGTGTGCTCGGCGTGAGGTTCTTGGGAATGTCGTTCAGGACGCGCGCATACTTCGCGGCCACAAGGACCCCGAGGTACTTGTTCGCCGAAGCGCTGGCAATCTCGTCAGGCGTGAAGACTCGCATTCGTGGGCTCGTGTCTGTTGGTCAGGTGCAACGCTGGTCGATCAACCAGCGCGTGCGTACTTCGTGATCTCGCGGTCCAGCCCATCCACCAGCAGCCGGACGCGATCCTCCAGGAGCGGCACCCGGCGATGGCGCACCGTCTCGGCGTCGACGATCGACGCCACCTGCGCGTAGGCCACCTCCAGGTCGTCGTTCACCACGACGTACTGGTAACTCCCCACCGCCGCCAACTCGTCACGCGCCCCGGTAAGCCGGCGATGGAGCGCCTCCGGTGACTCCGTCTGCCGCCCGGTCAACCGGCCGAGCAGAACTTCGGCCGACGGCGGGAGCAGGAAGACTAACACCGACTCGGGGTACGCCGCGACGAATTGCCGCGCCCCCTGAACGTCGATGTCCATCACCACGTGCCGTCCCGTCCCGAAGACCCGCTCGATCTCGCTCCTCAGCGTCCCGTAGAAGTTGCCGTGCACCTCGGCCGACTCCGCGAACTCCCCCCGCGAGCGCCGCTCCCGGAACTCGTCCACCGAGAGGAAGTGGTAGTCGCGGCCGTTCTCCTCCCCGTTGCGGGGCGAGCGCGTCGTGCACGAGATCGAGTATCCGACGTCCTCGCGGCGCTTGAGCAACATCCGCGCGATGGTCGTCTTGCCGCCCCCCGAGGGGGACGAGAGGATCATGGGAAACGGGTTCACAAGCAGTTCCGTAGCGCAGGTACGTCGCAGTTCACTCGAGGTTCTCCACCTGCTCCCGGATCCGCTCCAGTTCCTCCTTGATCGTCACGACGTCGGCCAGCATGGCTGCATCGTTCGACTTGCTCCCGGTGGTGTTGGCCTCGCGGAGCATCTCCTGGAGCAGGAACCCGAGCCGCTTTCCCACCGGTTCGCCGTCCCGGCGCTCGAGCGTCTGCCGAAACGCGGCGTTGTGAGAGTCAAAGCGCGACAGCTCCTCGTGCACGTCGAGCCGGTCGGCGAGGATGGCGATCTCCTGCGCCAGGCGCTGGTCGTCGACCGCCACTCCCGCGGCGAGTTCCTGCACCGACGCGCGAAGGCGATCGCGCTGTTCCAGCAGTCGTGCCGGCGCCCGCGCCGCGATGCGCCCCAGCGCTCCCTCGACGATGGCCAGCCGCTGCAAGAGGTACGCGGCCAGTCGCTCGCCCTCCTCCTCGCGCGCCGCCGATAGCGCCTGTGCGGCGGAATCGACGATCGTCAGCAGCTCGCTCACCTCGCCGTCCTCCCCTTCGGAGATGGACTGCATCACGTCGGGCATGCGCAGCACCGCCGACACGTCGATCACGCCATCCAACTGGTAGCGCGACTGGAGCCGGCGCAACAGCTCCACGTAAGCGCCAAACCGCGCCTCGTCGATCGCCGGCGCCCCCGCCACCCCACGCTCCACCCGCGCGCTGAGCGAGATGTGCCCGCGGTTCACGCGCTTGCGCAGCGATTCGCGCACTTCGCTCTCCCATCGGGCAAGCTCCGAGGGGAGACGGATGGTCGCGTTGAAGAATCGATGATTGACGGAGCGGAGTTCGACGGCGACGCGCGCGGCGCCCACCATCCCTTCCGCCACGCCAAAGCCGGTCATGCTTCGGATCATGGGAGGCCGCGCAAGTTATTGCGGGACAACAACCTTGTCAAATCGGCCTTCCTAGTTGAAGAAGTACCAGCGCACGCCGTAATACTGCACGGGGCGATGCATGAAGTAGCCCGGCACCTGCTGGTACACCTCGTTCATCACGTTCCGGAACTGGTAGGAGAGCGTCGCTTGCAGCAGGCGGATCTCCAACTGCGCACCGATCGTTCGGTACTGCGACGACTGGAGCACCTCGTCGCCCACCAGGAAGAGCGCCTGGGTGCGGTACTCGTGCGAGACGGCGAAGTAGATGTTCAGGTTCCCGGAGGGGAATCGCGAACGCCAGGCGGTGTTCACGTACAGCTGCGAGCGCGTCTGGTACATGGGGCGCAACATCCCCGCCGAATCCCACTTGATGGCGGTCGCGTCAAAGCCCACGTCCTTCCAGACCTTGCCACGCAGCGAGACAAACAGCCCGGTTGCGGCGCCGACCGACGTTCCCGTGAAGCCGGTATCGAAGACGATCGGGGCGATGAGTTGCGCCGTGTCGCGCGACATGATGCCGCCCGACAGCCACGCGCGATGCAACCGAACCCCGACCTCGCCGCGATACGTGAGTTGCGTGGGAAAGAGGGCCGCGATGCTGGGGGCGTAGTAGCTCACGGCGCCCGACACGCCAAGCCACGACAGCGGGAGGAGGCGCGCCGAGCCGTCAATGCGCCTGAGGTGGCGCTCCTCCTGCTGCTCCACGAAGCCCGTGACCGCCAGGCGCGGGCGCTCGTACGAGACGCGCGCCGACGGCGTGAGGTACGACAGCGAGTCGATACGCCTGAAGCGCCCAGTGACCGAGAGCGACAGCGCCCCCCGATCCCACCCGGCGGCGGCGATGTACTGCTGCGCGCTCGGCGTGAACTCGGTGGGCGAGGGCCTGAGCGGGAAGGCGACGGTATCGGTGTGATTGATGTTCGACTGCTGGTGCGACAGGCGGGCCGCCGTCAGGTGCATCCAGATGCCGCGCGCGGTGTCGGTGAAGGCAGCGCGCGCATAGGCCTGCGTGAACGACCCGTCGAACCGCGGGAGCGCCGGTCGCGTGGGGATCAACTCCTCGTCGCGCGGCTGCTCCGTCCGGTCGCGCGCGGTGCGCAGGAACGACGCGTCGACGCTGAAACGCCCGCGTGCCCACCCGGTCCGGCCAAAGAGCGACAGCCCATCGGCATCGCCACCGCCGCGACTGTCGCGCGTCCCGATCTGGTAGGCCCCGAGCTGCAATGCCGCGCCGTTCCGGTAGCGCTGCCCGAAGTAGCCGGCGTAGCCGTTGGTCTCGAGGTCACCGGTCCCGATGTCGATACGCGTCGATGGCGTGACGTTCCGGACGCGCCACGAACGCAGGTGCACGCGCACCTCCGCCGCGGCGCGCTCGAGTCGCACTTCCTCGAGCGGCCAGAGCTGCACGAAGGAGAGGTCGAGGATGCCGCCGTTGCGTGGATCCAGGTTGTCGAGCTCGATCCCGTCGTAGAAGACGCGAACCCGTCCCACGTCGCCGATCATCGCACCCACCTGCGGCGACCCTACCCATCCGGTGCGGAAGACCGAGAGCCCCGGCACGCGATCGAGAAGATCGCCCAGCGTGAGCGCCCCGGTGGCGGCGAGTTCGTCGCGCCCCCAGCGGTACTGTTCGCCAAGGTCGGTGAGCTTGGGCATCTCGGCGGCGGCGGTCGGCGCCTTGACGGTGTCGATGCGGCGCGCCTGCTCGCGCAGGATCGCCTCCGCCTCCTTGCGCAGCGAGTCGGTCCGGAGCGAATCGGCGCGCAACGAATCGCGCCGCGCCTTGAGCGTGTCCTGGGCGATGGGTTCGCGCTGGGCGAGCGAGTCGCCCCTGGCGGCCGAGTCTCCCTTGGGACGCAGGGTGTCAACCGGAGTGACCGGGACCACGGGAGCCACGGCCGGCGTTGGCGTGGCCGCGCGCGCCTTGGCCAGCGAGTCGGCGCGAAGCTTCGCCTTGGCGATGGAGTCGGCGCGGGCCCTGGCCTTACGGATCGAGTCGGCGCGGGCGCGCGCGGCCTTGCTCGTATCCTGGCGTGCCGCCGTTGGGGGCGGCTGGCGCTGCTGCGCTGCCGCCGTCCCGTGCAAAACGGCCCCGACCGCGAGGCCGAGGCCGGCGAGCCGCAGTAGTCGGACCAACCGAGTCAGTGCGCTCTCCCTCGAACGAATTCGATGAAGGTACCCGTCGGCGTCCCGGTCGGTCCCTTCGGGATGATTCCGAGGTCGACTTCGCTGTACGCGGTTCCGGCAACGTCGAGATGCACCCACGGGTACGAGACAAACTCGCGCAGGAACATGGCCGCGGTGATGGTCCCGCCGGCGCGTCCGCCCGTGTTCTTGATGTCGGCCACGTCCGACTTGATCTGTTCGCGATAGTCCTCGAACATCGGCAGCTGCCACGCCGGTTCGCTGGCGCGCGTGGCGGCGCCGATGACTTCCGCCACAAGGGCGTCATCGTTGCCGAGGGCACCGGTCGTCGTGTTGCCCAGCGCGATGACGCAGGCGCCCGTGAGCGTGGCGGCATCGACCACCGCCGCGGGATCGAAGCGCGCGACCCAGGCCAGCACGTCGGCGAGGACGAGCCGCCCTTCGGCGTCGGTGTTGATGATCTCGATCGTCTTCCCCGTCGACGCGGTCACGACGTCGCCCGGCTTCACCGCGGTGCCCGACGGCATGTTGGTGGTCGCACCAAAGACGCCGACGACGTTGACGGGAAGCGCCAGGCGAGCGATGGCTTCCATGGCACCGAGGACGCCTGCCGCGCCGCACATGTCGAACTTCATGAACTCCATGCGCTCGGCCGGCTTGATCGAGATGCCGCCGGTGTCGAAGCAGAGCCCCTTCCCCACCAGGACGATCGGCTTCTGTTCTTTAGGGCCGCGGCGATACTCGATCGCCACGAGCCGCGGGTCCTGCGGCGTTCCCTGCGCCACGCAGAGGAACGACCCCATCTTCTCGCGCTCCATTTCCTTTCGGCCGAGCGCGGTGACCTTGAGCCCGTGGCGCTTGGCAATGTCGCGCGCCGTCTCCTCCAGCACCTCCGGGGTGCACACATTGCCGGGCATCTGCGCCAGGCGGCGTGCGGTGGCATAGCCCGCCCCCACCGCCTGAGCCGCCGCGACGGCGGCGCCGAGCAGCTTGGCGTTGTCGGCAATGAGCGTGGCCGAGGCGAGCGGGGCGCGCCGTTCGTTCTCGGGAGGCGGGGTGCGCAGGTCGAGGTAGTCCCAGCATCCGTGCTGCGCACCAACCAGGATCGCCTCGGCCTCGTTGGCGTCGACGCCGCCGGCCAGAATCGCCATGGTCCCGACGCCGAGCTTGTGCGCCTGACGGGCGCCCAGCGTCGCGGCACGGCGCAGAGCGAGGGCGCGGTCGGTGGTGGTGCCGTACCCCACGAGGAGTATGCGACGCGGGCCGCGAGGGCCGCCCACCAGGTGCAACAGTTCATCGCGACCTCCGCGGAAGTCGCCGCGGCGCAGCGTGCGCCCGATGGCTCCCCCGGTCGACTTGTCGAGCGCCTTCAAGTACGCCGGGAAGTCCGAACCGGCCGGCAGCAGGGTTACCAGCAGCGGCGTGTTGAAGGTCGCCGCGTTGGTCGCACGCGCAGCTATGGTCAGCGTCATGAACGAGGGGGCTCGGGCTTCGCTCGCGCGCACGCATGCATCCCCAAACGGGGGCGCCGGTACGCACTCAAGGTTCGCAACTGCGGCGGAAAGCTAGGGAGGACGAATGAGCGCTGCAAGCGAACGCGCCACGTCGTCAGGCGACGCGGTTGGGAAGCGGTTGGCCGCGCACAAAGGCCCGAATGTTCTCCAGCGCGCACTCACCCATCGCCACGCGCGAGGCCTCGGTCGCGCTCCCCAGGTGCGGGAGCGCGAAGACATTGGGAAGCATGCGCAGCGGCTCGGGAACGTGCGGTTCACGTTCGTAGACGTCGAGCGCTGCCCCGGCGATTGTCCCGTCGGCCAGTGCGGAGACCAGCGCCTCCTCGTGTACCACGTCGCCACGCGAGGTATTCACCAGGAAGGCCGTGCGCCGCATGCATCGCAGTTGGGGCTCGCCAATGAGGTGATGCGTCTCCGGTGTAGCCGGTGTATGCAGCGAGATCACGTCGCACTGGCCGAGCAGGTCCTCCAGCGAGGGGACGTACGACGCGCCGCACGCCGCCTCCACGCTGGCGGGTCGCGGATGCCGGGAGTGGTACAGGACGCGCATCCCGAAGCCGTGTGCCGCGCGGCGCGCCACCGCCTGCCCAATGCGCCCGAATCCCACGATGCCTAACGTGGCGCCGGTGACGCGTGTCCCCAGCAGGTGCGTGGGGCGCCACCCGGTCCACTCTCCGGCGCGTAGTTCGCCGTCTCCTTCTCGCACGCGGCGCGCGACCGCGAGGATCAGCAGCATCGTGAGATCGGCGGTGTCGTCGGTGAGCACGCCGGGGGTGTTGGTGACCGCGAGCCCGGCCTGGCGCGCCGCCGTGAGGTCGATGTGGTTCGTCCCCGCCCCGAAGTTGGCCAGGAGCCGCGCGCGCCGCCGGGCGTCGCCCACGACCTCGGCGGTGAGGCGATCGGTGAGCGTGCACAGCACGATGTCGTGCGCCACGAGCGCGTCGCGCAACTCGTGCCCCGTCAGCTGCCGATCGGTGGGATTGAGCGTGGCGCCGAATTCGTGAACGAGCGTTGCCTCCACCGGCTCGGGGAGGCGGCGCGTGACGAGGATCGAGGGGTGCGGCGGGAGGGTCGGGGGCAACGTCATGCGCGCTCACGAGTGGAGCCGGCGCTGGGCCGGGGCTGAGTGGGCGACCGTGGTTGCATCACGTGGGTGCTCCCCGTGGTGCGGCACCTAACGCGAAGGGCGCGCCGCCGTTGCGACGCGCCCCCCACCTGTTGTCGGTCATCACGATGCCCAGGACGAGACTCGAACTCGTATACCCCTGAGGGCGGGGGATTTTGAGTCCCCTGCGTCTACCAATTCCGCCACCCGGGCCACCGCCGCAATGTAGTGGCCGGGCTTCCACCGCTCAACGAGAGTGACGGCTGCCGTCCGGGGCGTGCCACCGGTGAGCAACGCGCGGTCCGCGAACCGCCGCGCATCACCGAGAGGCGCTACACCCCAGGGCGCCGCGGGAGCGACCGCATGCGCCCCGGACCGGGAGGGACACTCCGGCCGGCGTCGTCGGTGGTGTCGCCATCGGCGCGTCGGCGCATTTCATCGGCGCGCCGACGCAGCTGCTCCTGCAACCCCAGGTACCTGGCACGCTGCACTGGCGTGAGGAAGGCCGCGAGTTCGCGCTGTTCGGTCTCCACGAGGTCGAGTCGCGCCCGCTGCACGCGCAGCGCGCGCTCCATGAGCTGCGCCACACGATCCTGCGTCGCCTGATCCTCGCCTCCCCCTCCCTTCAGCGCCACGCGCATCTCGCGCCGCACGTCGCGCTCCTCCGTGAACAGCTCCCGGCGCTTGCCGTCCAGTCGCGTGTTCACCTCGCGCATCTGTTGCAGCTGCTGGTCGGTGAGGGCCAGTCGCTCCTTGAGCAACCCCTCGAAGCGCTCGCGAAAGCGCTGCTCGAGTTCGGCCCGGCCACGGCCGCCCCCCGGCGCCTGGCCCGGGCGCTGCGCCTCAACCCGCGACGCCGTCAGCGGCAACGCGAGGAGCGCGAACACGAGCGCGCGCTCGCGCGCGCGACGGGAACGGAAATGCACGGCGAGAGCTGCAATCGGGCGAGACATCGACACGTTCACTCCTGGGAACTCGACGGCGTGCTGGCAATGAGCCGGCTGCCGGGCGTTCCCTCGGGCTCGGCGAGCGGCGCCGCTTCGAGCTGGTCCAGCTCAGTGATCAGCGACTCGAGCGAGGCATCGTCCAACTCGGCCAGGGCAGAATGCACCGTCAGCCCCCGCGTCGTGATCCCCGACCCGGCGCCCGGAACGGCGGGCGTATCGGCAACCGCAAGCCGAGGTGCGCTCTGCAGCGCCGACTCCTGGCTCATCGCACTGTCGGCCGTGGCAGCCGGCGACCCACTGAAGTACGACCGCGCGATGGTCAGCGACATCCCGCCAAGTGAGATGAAGGTGACGGCGGCGGCAATGCGGTACAACACGGACGTCCGACGCCGCGCGACCGGAGCCTGCGCCGCCACGATGCGCTCGGTGCGGTGGAGCCGCAGCCCGCCTGGCGTCGCAGCACTCGGCATCGCAGCACCCGGCGCCGCGTCACTCCGCGCGCCCTGGGTCCGCGGGAGCGCGGCGACGATGCGCGCCGTGTCGATGGCCGGAACGCGAAGGCGCGCCATGGCGTGTCGCGCGTCGCGAAGCAGCGCGAACTCGGCCGCGCACAGCTCACACGCCGCCACGTGCGCCTCCACCCGTTCGCGCTCCGAGGCCGGCAGGGCGTCGTGCAACAGCTCCGGGAGGAGCTCCCGCACCTCGACGTTCTGGCAATCAGTCATGCAGCGTCTCCTTGATCTGCCGCAGCGCGTTGTGATAGTGCACGCGTGCGGCTCCTTCAGTCGTTCCCACCACCTCGGCAATCTCCCGATAGGACAGGCCATCGCTGACGCGAAGGGTGAATACCTCGCGCTGCGTTGCCGTCAACCGTCCAACGGCCCGGTGCATCTTCTGCTCAGCCTCCTCGGCGATCATGCCGTCGAGGGCGTCGTACTCGGTGACCACGTCCCCGTCCTGCAGCTCGGACACGTCCCGTTCCCGGCGCCTCGAGCGCCGCCGGTCGAGGACCAGCCGCCGGGCGATCGTGAACAGCCAGGTCCGCAGCGAACTCTCCCCGCGGAAGGCATCCAGCGACCCGAACGCCCGCACGAACGCGTCCTGCACTACCTCGTCTGCCACGTCCCGCACCCCCAGGCTCGCCACGTAGCGCGCCAGCGACGGGGCGTGCCGCTCCACCAGGAGGGTGGCAGCTCGCTCGTCACCCGCGCGCCAGCGCGCGATCAACTCGCCGTCCGGCGCGTCAACACCCGATGCAGTATCCGCAGTCATGCCTGTCCAGCGCGTGAGACGAATGGCGTGACAAAGTGTTAAGATGGGGGCGCTTGGGGAATGGCACACCCTCCCATCTTCCACCGAACGTTTACACCACGTGCAAGTCATCGCCCATCGCGGGATGCCGCGAAAGTCGCGGGAAAACACGCTGGCCGGATTCGCGTTGGCGATCGAGGCGGGTGCCGACGGGATCGAGATCGATGTCCACGCCACGAGGGACGGCGTGGTGGTGGTACATCACGACGCAGCATTGTCGTGCCCGCCGGGATCGCCCCCGGGGAGCCAGGGGATGGGGATCCGCGCACTTTCGTTCGCCGAGTTGCGACGCGAGACCTTCGGCGGCGGCGACATCCCGACGCTCGATGAGACGCTGGCCTTCGTGGATGGGCGAGCGGTGCTTTACGTCGAGATCAAGGCCCCCGACATCGAGAGTCGGGTCGTTTCGGAGCTCGCCCTGCATGGCGCCCGGGCCGCCGTCCACTCATTCGACCATCGCGTGTCGTGCACCGTGCACGCCATCGCGCCGGACATTCCCACGGGGATCCTCACCGACAGCTACCTGCTCGATCCGGGGCGCGCGCTCAGGGACGCGAACGCGCGCGACTACTGGCAGCGCTGGGAGATGATCGACGCCACGCTCGTGCGGCAGGTCCATGCGGCGGGTGGGCGCGTGATTGCCTGGACGGTGAACGACCTGGGGGCTATCGCCCATCTGCGGACGCTGGGTGTCGACGCCGTCTGCACCGACGTGGCCGACGAAGTGGTCCCGCGCGTGCGGTAGCGGCGTAGCGCGCAGGCATCTGGCTAGCCATCCGGCGCGCGGGTAGCTTCGCTCGCCCGAACGCCCTTCCTTCGTCACCAGGAGTCCAGCGTACCCCATGCGAGCGATCATTCCGCTCCTGCTGGGGGTCGCGGCCGTCGGCTGCGCCGCACAGCAGCCGGCACCGCCCCCCGCCCCTCGCCCGGTCGTTCCCCCCGCCGACAGCACGAGCGCCGTCCTCCCGGGCGCTGGCGCCCTCAGCATCCCGAACGCCGATCCTTTCCCCAGCACCTACCGCCCGTTCCCGTCGCGCACGACGGTGATCCGCAACGCCACGATCATGACCGCCGCCGGCCCCACGCTGCGCGGCGCCTCGATCCTGCTGCGCGACGGGAAGGTTGCGGCTGTCGGGAGCACGATCGACGTGCCGTCGGATGCCGTGGTGATTGACGGCACCGGAAAGTTTGTCACGCCGGGGATCATCGACACGCACTCGCACCTGGGCGTGTACGCGGCGCCCAGCGTCGAGGCGCTGAGCGATGGCAACGAGATGACCAACCCGTCGACGCCCAACGTCTGGGCGGAGCACTCGGTCTACGCGCAGGACGCGCAGTTCCCGCGCGCGCTGGCGGCCGGCGTCACCACGATCCAGGTCCTTCCGGGATCGGCGAACCTGATTGGCGGGCGCAGCGTGGTGCTCAAGGTCGTCCCGTCGCGCACGGTGCGCGGGATGAAGTTCCCGGGCGCGAAGTACGGCCTCAAGCACGCCTGCGGCGAGAACCCGAAGCGCGTGTACCAGAGCCGCGGCCCCTCGACGCGCATGGGGAACGTGGCGGGATGGCGCCAGCAGTACCTGCAGGCCGAGCAGTACCGCCGCCGCTGGGACAAGTGGCTCGCCGACCGCAAGGGAGAACCGCCGGCGCGCGACTTGAACATGGAAACGCTGGCCGAGGTGCTGCGCGGCAACATCTTCGTGCAGTGGCACTGTTACACGGCCAACGACATGGAAGGCGCCATGGAAGTGGCCGATGAATTCGGCTTCAAGATCCGTTCGTTCCACCATGGCGTGGAGGCCTACAAGCTCGCAGATATCCTGGCGCAGAAAGGCATCTCGGCCTCGCTGTGGTCCGACTGGGGCGGCTTCAAGATCGAAGCGATGGATGGTGTGCGCGCCAACCTCGCGCTGGTGCACGCGGCCGGCGCCCGCGCAATCGTCCACTCCGACGACGCCAGCGGGATGCAGCGGCTCAACCAGGACGCCGCGAAGTCGATTGCCGAGGCGCGCACGTTAGGCATCGACATCCCGGAGGACGAGGCCATCAAGTGGATCACCGCCAACGCCGCGTGGGCGCTGGGCCTCGACGATCGCATCGGGACGCTGGAGCTGGGAAAGAACGCGGACGTGGTGCTGTGGAGCGGGACGCCGTTCAGCATCTACAGCCGGGCCGAGAAGGTATGGGTGGATGGTGCCATGCTGTTCGATCGCACGACGCCGTCGGCCTGGTGGCGCACCGATTTCGAACTCGGTTTCGTCCCCGAGATCCCGGGAGGGCGCTGACATGAGGACCATACTTCGCGCCACGGCATGGCTGGCGGGGAGCGCACTCGCGCTCACTCTCCCTCGCATCGTCGCCGCACAGACCATCGCCATCACCGGGGCCAGGGTCTTCCCGGTGAGCGGCCCTCCAATCGAGGGCGGCACGGTCCTCCTGCGCGATGGAAAGATCGTCGCCGTCGGGAGCAACGTCTCCGTTCCGACCGATGCGCAGCGCATCGACGCTGCCGGCAAGTGGGTCACGCCCGGCATCTTCAACGCCACCACCTCCCTGGGCCTCACGGAAATCGGCGCCGTGGACGAGACGGTCGACGTGAGCGCGCGCGGGCAGGGCGACGGATTCGTCCCGTCGCTGCGCGTCTGGGACGGCTTCAATGCCGCCTCGGCGCTGCTGCAGGTGACGCGCAACGACGGGATCACCACCGCGGGGCTCGTCCCGCGCGGGGGGCTCATCGCCGGACAGGGCGCCGTCGTGGTCCTTGGCGACGGCTCGTTAGGCGATGTCCTGCTCAAGGGGCCGGCCGCGATGTTCGCCGACATCGCGTCCAAGGGGAACGACCGCGGTGCCTCTCGCGCCGAGGTGTACCAGCGCCTGCGCGCCGTCCTGGCCGAGGCGCGCGACTGGCCAAAGCGGCGCAACCGGTACGATGCGAACGGGTCGCGTCCGCTCGCGGCGCGCCCGGTGGACCTCGAGGCGCTGCAACCCGTCGTGCGGGGCGAGATCCCGCTGGCGATCGAGGCCGACCGGGCGAGCGACCTCCTCGTCGCGCTCGACATCGCGCGCGAATTCAACCTGAAGCTCGCGCTGACGTCGGCGTCGGAGGGGTGGAAGGTGGCGGAGCAGATTGCCGCCGCGAAGGCCTACGTGCTGGTGGGGGCGCTGAACAATATCCCGCGCGACTTCGCCATCCTCGGGGCGCGACAGGAGAACGCCGCGCTACTGCAGAAGGCGGGGGCGCGCGTGGTGATCGCGGGCGGCGCCGACGCCTTCAACGCGCGCAACGTGAAGTACGAGGCGGGAGTGGCCGTTGCCTTCGGGATGCCGTGGGACGCGGCGCTCCGCGCGGTGACGCTCACACCGGCTGAGCTGTATGGGGTGGCGGACCGCGTGGGTTCGCTGCAGCCCGGGCGTGACGCAACGCTGGTGATCTGGAGCGGCGACCCGTTCGAGCTGTACACGCACGCCGAGAAGGTGTACGTGCGCGGCCGCGAGGTGCAACGCCCGTCGCGGCAGGATGATCTGATGCGTCGCTACAAGACCCTTCCGCCCGACTATCGCGCCCGGCCGTAGCCGCGAGGTCGCTCAAGGTTCACGAACGTCGCCGCCGCCCTGCCACGTTTCAGCTGGCGGGCGGCGGGGCGTCGGGTGCCGGGCGCGCCGCGGCATCCGGTGCGGCGGCGTGATCGTCTGTCGCCGCGGGTGGAACGCCCTCCGCGTCAGCGGGCGGGGCATCGCCGACGGGGACGTCCTCGCGCGTGACGTTGCGCCCGGTGAGCGCGCGCATGCGATCCTCCAGCTCGGCGAGTTCCTCCTCGCGCGAGCGCACGGCATCCACCAGGCGGGCAATCATGTGGTCGTTGGGCGTCTCCTTCCCCGTGCGGGAACGATAGACGGCGTAGCCTAACGACTGGGCGGCACGGTCGACGAACTGCCGGGCGCGGAAGACCTCGAGGCGCAGCTTTCCCTCATCCAGTGCGCCCTGCGCCGCCTTGCCGGCGCGATCGAGTTCGGTGCGCAACTTGTTCCAGATCGCCATGGCCCCACCCTCGCCGGTGTCCGGTCGTCGACGCGCAGTCCTTCGCCCCGAGTGGGCACCACCGCGCACAGTGACCCTACGCAACTACAACATGGGTGGTTCCACAGGGCCCGCAATGGGTGCTCGGCATCCGACAATGAAAACGCCCCCGGATTCCGGGGGCGTTGCAAGGCGGCACGTGCCAGCGGACCGCGCGTGTCGCTTACGCGGCGGGAACCGTCTCCGTCGGGAACGGGTCGACGCTCACCTGCTGGCGCTTCTTGTCCTTGTGGTGGAAGCGCACGACGCCGTCGACGAGGGCGTAGATGGTGTAGTCAGTCCCGAGGCCGACGTTGCGCCCGGGATGCCACTTGGTGCCGCACTGGCGCACGATGATGTTGCCGGCGCGGACGGCTTCGCCGCCGTACTTCTTGATGCCGCGGTACTTCGGGTTGCTGTCGCGCCCGTTGCGGGACGAGCCGACGCCCTTCTTGTGTGCCATGGGATCCTCTCGTCAGCCGAGCGTGATGTCCTTGATGCGCACTTCCGTGAACGCCTGCCGGTGCCCCTGCTTGCGGGCGTAGTTCTTCCGGCGCTTGAACTTGAAGACGACGATCTTGTCGCCGAGACCATGCTTCACGATCTCACCGGTCACCTTGGCGCCGGAGAGGTACGGAACGCCGGTACGGACGGTCGAGCCGTCGGAGCCGAGCAGCACTTCGTTGAATTCGACCGCGGCGCCGGCGTCGCCGGGGAGCGTGGCGACGCGGAGCGTCGTCCCGGGCTGCACCCGATACTGCTTGCCGCCGGTGCGGATGATGGCGTAAGTCATGGTCACGAAACGGAAAATGAATGCGAGCCCGAAAAGCTAGTCGTGGCAAAGGGTTCGGTCAACCGCCCTAGCGGTGGTTTCAACACCGCTAGCCGCGCCGTTGCCGGCGCAGCACGCCGGCGCTGCGGCTACCGGTCTCTCAACCACCCTCAGGCCACCGAATACTGCTGCGTCACGTCGCGCCCAGCCCCCTTCACCACCAGCTTGAACTCGTCAGGGCGCAGCAGCGGGTCGTCGCGCATCTCGACGGTGAATCCGGCCGACTTCTCCAGCTTCCGCAGGTAGTCCTTCTCCTGGTCCAGCACGTAAAGCGCCACCTCGGGGTGCAGCTTCACCACCAGTTGCTCGCGCCGCCCCTCCACCGCCATGCGCTTCACCGACCGCTCCACCCGCCGCACGATGGTCTCCGGGGTGAAGACGCGTCCGGTTCCGTTGCACGTCGGGCACGCCTCGGTCATCTGCTGGAGATGGCTCTGCCGCACTCGCTGCCGCGTCATCTCGACGAGCCCCAGGTCGGAGACCGGGAAAGCCTTGGTCCGCGCCCGGTCGCGCCCCAGGTGTGTCCGCAGCTCCTGGAGGACACGGTCCCGGTTGGACTTGGTCTCCATGTCGATGAAATCGCAGACGATGATCCCTCCCATGTCGCGTAGGCGGATCTGCCGGGCGACCTCGCGGGCCGCCTCGACGTTCGTCTTGAGGATGGTCTTCTCCGGGTCCTTCTTCCCCGTGAAGCGCCCCGAATTGACGTCGATCGAGACCAGCGCCTCGGTTGGCTCGATGATCAGGTAACCGCCCGAGGGGAGTTCGCAGCGACGCTTGAACAGGTCGCGAATCTCCGTCTCGATGTCGGCCTTGTCGAAGAGCGGGACGTTCCCTTCGTACAGCTGCACGCGCTCGATCAGCTCAGGGGCGATCCCCTTGAGGTACTCGACGATCTCGTTGAAGACCTGCTTCGAGTCCACCTGGATCTTCTCGACCTTGGTGGAAAAGATGTCGCGGATGATCCCTCGCGTGAGCGACGTCTCGCGATGCAGTTGCACCGGGGCGCGAACGAAGGTGGTCTTCTTCTTCACCCGCTTCCACGTGGCCATGAGCGTGTTGAGCTCGCGCTGGAACGCCTCCGGGGTGGCGTCCTCGCCCACGGTACGCACGATGACGCCGCCCGACTTTGGCGGGAGGATTGCCTCCACCTGCTCCCGCAGGCGCGAGCGCTCCGTCCGGTCGCCGATCTTCCGGCTCACCCCGACGCGCGAGGCGTGCGGCATGTAGACGAGAAATCGCCCCGCCAGCGACACCTCGGCGGTCACCCGGGGGCCCTTGGTCGAGATGGGCTCCTTGGAGACCTGCACGATGAGGGTATCGCCCTTCTTGAGGACATCCTGGATGGGGGGAGCCTTGGCGCGGCGCGAGCGGCGCGGCGCGTCCTCGGATTCCTCCCCTTCCTCGCCCTCGTCACCGTCCTCGTCGCCCTCCTCCTCGGCGCCGGGCACGACCGTGTCCGACGCGTGGAGGAACGCGCTTTTCTCGGTCCCGATGTCGACGAAGGCGGCCTGGATCCCCGGCTGCACCGCCTCGACCTTGCCCAGGAAGATGTCGCCGACCATCCGTCGTGTATCCGGACGGTCGACCAGGAGCTCAACGAGTTGGTCGTCCTCGATGATGGCGACGCGGATTTCCCGCGACGTCGAACTGATGAGTATCTCGCGTTTCATCGGAAGTCCCCTCTCGCCAGTGCCCTCGCGACTCGAGGGCGCTGGCGGAGCGGACGCATGAGAGGGTGGGTGCGCTCCCGGGGCGCAGCGCGGCCCCCCCGAAGAGACGCGTGCGACGATGATTTTGCCTGACGGCGCGCGCGATCGTACACGTCGCGGTCGTCACCACTGGGCGCCAACGTGCCGCAGGCGGCAACGACGTGCACCCGTGGATGATGCAACCCGACGTGCGATGCCAGGGAGTCACCCCCGAAACACGCACCACAGCAGCGGCCGGTCCGGTGCGAGGCGACACGCGCCCCGCCGGTCTCGGCGTGAAGAGCCGGACGTGCGCGAGTCGCGCGCGCGCCCGTGAAACAGCGGAAAGTCGTACCATGACGCGCGCGACCCCGGCGGAGACGCGACGAACCAGGGTGGCGAGTGCCGCCCCCTGCCTCATCCGATCACTCCGCGAAGTCGCAAGACCAACCATGTCATGCCTGCAAGATAGCCAAGGAGCGCCTTCCATTCGCCATGCCGCATGTAGAGCGCGGGGCTGAAGGCAGTTCCCTCCTCCCCTCCCGTCCCCTTCCACGCGGTGAGCCGGGGGAAGAACGCCGGGACGTTGCGCTCGAAGTCGGGATAGCCCTCCGGGAACATCTCGAGGATCTTGGCGCGCTCGCGGGCGATGGTTGGCCCGTAGATCAGCACCCAGAAGAGGCCAACGAACAACAGCAGCGCCCAGTGTGCGGCGATGGCGAAGCCGCAGGCGATGAGGAAGCTCCCGAAGTAGAGCGGATTCCGTGTGTGTGCGTACGGTCCCGTGGTGGCCAGCTTGTCGTTCTTGATGATGTGCCCGGCGGCCCACGCCCTCACGAGGACGCCGACGAATGCCACGACCGCCCCGAGGAGCAGCGTGCGCTCGCTGGGACGCGCGAATGCGAGGTACAGCCCGCCCACCACGAAGCCAAGCGGGAGGCGGAGCCGCGTGGCAAGCCTGGACAGCGTCACGCCGTGACGTCCCGGAGCAGTTCGCGCGCGATGACGAGGCGCTGGATCTCGCTCGTTCCCTCGCCGATCTCGCAGATCTTGGCGTCGCGCATCATGCGCTCGACGGGATACTCCTTGGTGTAGCCATAGCCGCCGTGCACCTGGATCGCCTTGATGGTGGCACGCATGGCCAGCTCGGAGCAGAAGAGCTTGGCCATCGCCGCGGTCTTGGTCACGTTGAGCCCCTTCTGGAGCATGGCGGCGGCGTGATACACGAGATGCTTCCCCGCCTCGATCTCCGTGGCCATGTCCGCCAGTTGGAACGAGATCCCCTGGAATGAGGCAATCGCCTGCCCGAACTGCTTGCGCACGGTGGAGTACTTGAGCGCTTCCTCGAAGGCGCCCTCGGCGATTCCTAACGAGAGCGCGGCGATGCCGATGCGCCCGGCGTCGAGCGTGCGCATGAAGTTGGCGAAGCCCTCGCCCTCGGTGCCGAGGAGGTTTTCCGCCGGGACTTCGACGTCCTCGAAGATCAACTCGCGCGTGTCGGAAGCGCGCCACCCGAGCTTGTCCTCCTTGCGCCCCGACTTGAAGCCGGGCATGGGGACGAGTTCGTCGGCGTGCCCGATGCCGTGCTCCCGGGCGCGCGCCAGGTCGTCGTTCTGCTTGGTGAGGATGAACGACGAGATGCCGCCGCGCGTCCCGCGGGAGGCGTCGGTGACCGCCGTGACGACGAAGATCTCGCCAACGCCGCCGTGCGTGATGAATCGCTTGGAGCCGTTGAGGACGAAGCGATCGCCCTTCTTCACTGCGGTGGTGCGCGTCCCGCCGGCGTCGCTCCCGGCCGCCTCCTCGGTGAGGCCAAAGCCGCCCATGACGCGCCCCGACGCGAGGAGCGGGATGTAGCGCCGCTTTTGGGCGTCGCTGCCGAAGTAGTAGATCGGCGACGTCCCCAGCGTCGTGTGCGCCGACACGGTGAGGCCGTGCGAGGCGTCGACCTTGGCCAGTTCGTGGATGACGATCATGTAGCTCGTCAGGTCGAGCCCGGCCCCGCCCAGCTCCTCGGGCCAGGGGACGCCGAGGAGTCCCAGTTCGCCCATCTTGGCGATGTTCTCCCACGGAAACTCGGCGATGGCATCGTACCTGGCGGCGACCGGAGCGACTTCGTCGCGGGCGAAGGCCCGCACCATGTCGCGGACCTGATAGTGCTGCTCGGAGAAGTACTGGGAGTCGTCCATGCCGTTCTGCGGCGACGCGCGCCGCGGTATGTCGTGAGAAACGTGGACTGCGAGCGTCGTTCGCGGGGCGCGTCGGCCCTCAGCGCCGGCACTCGACGCCGACATCGCGAGACGCGCCGCCCACGTTGGCGCATCGAATACGTAGGCACACGACTCACGCGGCGCGGCGGTCACGATGCAAACCCGCAGACGTCACACGCGCCGCAACGAGTCGTGGGCCCGGGATCGCCGAAATATCGAAGCAGGACCAGTCGGCGGCAACGCGTGGTCTCGACGAGTCGCGCCACCTGCGCGTGCCGCCACAGGTCGCGCGCCTGACGCGTGCCGTGCCGGGAGGCGAGGCCCTGCAACTCGTCTGGCGAGGGGCGGCGCAGCAGCCGCCATGGCGCGTGTGCCGGGAGCCAGAGGGCGAGCTGCCCTTCCTCCCACCGCGCGAGGAGTCGCGCCCCGTCACCATCGGGGGCGTAGGCGTCGAGGGCACGGCGCGACATCACCAGGGGCACTCCGTCGCCCACGGAGTCCGAGGCGGCCGGCGCGAGCGCCGCGCCCTTCGTGCTGCCTGACGAGTGAGGCGGGGCGAGCACGATCTGCTGGAGCGCTTCGGCGTCCGCGTCGCGCGCGGCGGCGAGTGCGGCGATGCGCGCCGCTGTGGCGAGGAGGCGCAACTCGCCCGCGGCGAGGCCGGGCGCCAGCGCGCCTGACTCGGTCAGGAGTCGGAGCGCGGCGCCCACGTCGTGAAGGGAGGCCTGGACGGCGTGCGCGAGGCGTGCGAGCGGCTGGTCGCGCAGGGCGGCGAGCGCGGTCACGGCGCGGCCGTCGCCCAGGAGGTCGACCACGCGCTGCATGAGGAGCGCCGAGACGCGCGCGTTGGCGATGCGGGCGCGCGCTCGCGCCAGGTCGTTAGGCGCGACGAGGACGTGGCAGTCGGCCGTGGCGCCGTCGCGACCGCCGCGCCCTGCCTCCTGGTAGTACGCTTCGAGCGTGAGCGGCGGCTCGGCGTGTGCCACGAGTCGCACGTCGGGCTTGTCGACGCCCATCCCGAAGGCGTTGGTGGCGACGATGATGGCGAGGCGGTTGTCGAGGAAGCGATCCTGCAGGCGGGCGCGCTCGGCGGGGGGGAGCCCGGCATGGAACGGGGCGACGGCGACGCCCTGGCGGCGAATGGCGCTGGCCAGCTGCTCGGTGGCGCGCCGGGTCGCGGCGTACATCACGGCCGCCCCCGGTGCGCTGCGGGCCATCTGGAGGAGTGTCGTTAGGCGTTCGTGCTCGCTCGCGACACGGCGCACGTGCAGCCGGAGGTTGGCGCGATCGAAGCCGCCCGTGATGTGCAACGGGTCGCGAAGTTGCAGGCGCTGCACGATGTCGCGGGCCGTGCGTGGGGTGGCGGTGGCGGTGAGGGCGATGGTGGGCGGACTGCCGATATCGGCCCGCAGTGCGCCCAAGGCGAGGTATGCCGGGCGGAACGACTCTCCCCACTCGGAGATGCAATGCGCCTCGTCCACCGCCAGGAGGCGTGGAGCCACACGCGCCAGCCGCGCGCGCGTGCGCGGGGAGGCGAGCGCCTCTGGCGCGAGGTAGAGGAGGTCGAGCGCCTGGCCGTCGAGGGCGTCCCATGCATCCTCGCGCTGGGCCAGGCTCACGGCACCGCTGACCTGCGCCGCGCGGACACCCTTGTGACGCAAGGCGTCGACCTGGTCCTTCATGAGCGCGACGAGCGGCGAGACCACGACGGCAGGCGACAGGCCGCAGGCGGCCGGCAGCTGGTAGCAGAGCGACTTTCCGCCGCCGGTGGGGAGGATGACGAGGACGTCGCGCCCGTTGCACACGGCATCGAAGGCGTTGCGTTGCGCCGGTCGGAGCGCGGAGATGCCGAAGCGCGGGAGCCAGGTCTCCGGCGAGACGAGGGTGTGCGTCATGCCGCACACGCTTGCACCGTGCGCGCCCCTTACCATCACCAGAATCACATCATATCATGCCAATTCATTGCATCGCGACGCGGCGGAGGGCGAGGAGCCCGGGGCGCGCGATGCCGGCGCCACCGCGGCGCTCCACAGCATGATCGATGCCCTGATCGAGACGCTCGCCCTCGCCACGACGGTGACGTTAGGCGTGGTAATGGGGGGGCTGGTCGCCGCGTCACGCGGCCGCCAGGAGTTCACGACCGCCGAGCGCTATCGCGTGCGCGCGCACAGCGTGGTGCTCGTCATTCTCGGAGTGGCGGAAGTCGCGCTGGCGTTCGTGCGCGGTGGCCGCGACGCGTCGCTCGACGGTGAGGGAGCGCTCCCCCAGCTTACGGTGGCCGCGGCGTTGCTGGTCGGGGTTGGCGCGATCGCGATGTCGGTGTGGCGCTGGCGGTCGAGCGCCTCACGCGCCGCAGTCGACCCCCGGCCGATGCTCGCCACGAATCCCCCGCCTGCGTCGTTGCATGCCGATGTCGCGTCGTCCACCGATCGCGACGCCGCCGCGGCATCGTTGCTCCCCATCGATCATCTCGCCACGCCGGGATCGCCAGCGACAGCAGGAACGCCGGAGGGCGCGCTGGGGGAGGGGCGCGATGGCACCGACTTCGACGTGCGCCTGATGCACGCCAACCGCATGCAGAGCATCGGACGCCTGGCGGGGGGCATCGCCCACGACTTCAACAATCTCCTGACGTCGATCCTCACCAGCGCGGAGATGGCGCGCGAGGCGCTTCCCGACGAGCACGGGATCCGTCCCGACCTCGAGGAGATTCGTCGCGCCGGGACGCGGGCCAGCGAACTCACGCGGCAGCTGCTGGCCTTTGCGCGACGCGACGTGAGCCGTCCCCGGGTGATCGACGTCAACATGCTCGTGGGGAGCCTGGCCACGATGCTGCACCGCTTGCTGGGCGAGACGATCACGCTGCGCATCTCGTTAGGCGAGGCGTTGCCGCTCGTGCTGGCCGACCCGGCGCAGCTGGAGCAGGTGATCGTGAACCTGGCGGTGAATGCGCGCGATGCGATGGTGCATGGCGGCGAGTTGCAGCTGCGGACGTCGCGCGGCGAGGCGCAACGGCACAGCGCCGAGACGGCGCCGCTGGACGGCGTGGTGCTGGAGGTGCAGGACTCGGGGATCGGGATGAGCGAGGACGTGCGCGTGCGACTCTTCGAGCCGTTCTACACCACCAAGACGCCGGGGCGTGGCACCGGGCTCGGGCTGGCCACCTGCCAGGCCATTGTCAGCGCACACGGTGGGGAGATCGCGGTGGACAGCGCCCTCGGCGCCGGCTCGACCTTCCGCGTCTGGCTCCCGGCCACCGATGTCGTCGACGATTCGCGCGCCACGGCGGAGCATCCGGCTCCTCCCCCGCTCCCCCGCGACGCGCCGCGCACCATCCTGCTCGTGGAAGACGATGCCGACGTGCGCGGCTCCACCGCGCGCGCGCTGCGCCGCGCGGGGTATGCCGTGCTGGAGGCGATGGACGGCGAGGACGCGTTGCAGCTGGTGGCCTCGCGCCCCGACACGGTCGACCTCATCCTCACCGACATCGTCATGCCGCGCATGGGCGGGGCCGAACTCGTGCGACGCCTGTCGGCGCAGTGCCCCGAGGCGCACGTGATCTACATGTCCGGCTACCCCGCCGACTCGCCCGAGGTGGCGCAGGTGGAGGCGCTGGGATTGCACGTGCTGGAAAAGCCGTACACGCCGGCGATCCTCCTGTTCGAGATCCGCCTCAAGTTCGACGCGCTGCGTCGCGCCTGAACAGTTCGCCGCGCGGGCGATGGCCGCGAAGGGCGCAGCGGCCACGGCGGGCGCAAGATGGAAGTGCGGCTGCCGGCCGTTAGACGGCGCGCACGAAATGGCCGCGCGTGAAGCGATGCCCGAGCGACTCGCGAATGGAGAGCGCGGGAGCGCGATCGCCCGCGGCGAGGGCGCGCAGCAGTCGCGCATACTCGCCCACCACCTCGCCCACCGGGTCACCGCCAACGTTGAACAGCGCCCGGAAGTGGCGAATCCCCCCCTCCCACAACCGCGGGATGAACTCGGAGCCCTCGATGGGGCGCGAGTGGAGGAGGCGGTTGCGGCACGCCGAATCGGTGGCGAGCGGGAAGGTGTAGCCGGCGGGGTCGGTGAGCTCGACGGCGGGATGCTGCTGCACGCAGAGGTCGCGACAGGTGGTGGCGACGCGATCGAAGGCGGCGGAGAGGACGCAATGCTCGATCGTCATCCCCTCGGGGCGACCGTAGGCCACGACCTCGAAGCCGACTCCATTCCACGGCGCCACCAGTTGCACGATCTCGTCGGCGGTGAGCTCGACCGATGCCGTCACGCGCGAGACGCCGCGCGAGAAGAACTCCTGCGCGGTGAAGGCGTTGAAGACGTTGACGGCGTAGTCGGCGGCCACGTCGCGCCCCTCGCGCGCGAGTGCGACGGCGAGTCCCGCGTGCCCCGTGAGGATCGGCAGCTGCAACGCCAGCCACTTGTCGAGCGACCGCCGCTCCTCCGGGCGCACGACGGAGGGCGTCCGCAGCCGCAGCGCGACGCCGGCCGCGTGCAGCTCGTCGCGCAAGGCGGCCAGGCGAGCGGCCGGCGCGACGGGGTGACGCAGGAAGGGGTCGAAGACGATCTCGTTCGCCCCGGCCTTCGCCGCGGCGCGCGCATCGTCCAGCGTCCAGACCTCCGCCGAAAGCGTAGCAGCTGGCGGCACCGGAGGGGGTGTGACGCGAAGCGCCGCGATGGCCGAGTCGATGCGCGCGGAGCGCTCCGCCTCCTCTGCCGCGCGCGCCCAGTCGCGTCGCGTCATCAGGACGTCGACGGCGCGCTGGCGCAGGCGGTTCACCTCGCTCACCGGAAGAAAAAGCCCCGCGGGGAGCCCTGTCACGTCCAGCGTGCCTAACGTGAACGGCGTCTCGCCCAGGCGCGCCAGCTGCTCGCGAAGGCGGGAGTAGTCGAGGGCGCGCTGGGTGGCCGGCGCGAGCACCGTCTCGGTGCGCTCCTCCACCACCTCGTCGCCCACAGAGAAGACCGCCTTGAGCGGGGCACCAGCGCCGCCGAACAGGCGCACGTCGAGGCGCTGCCGCCCCCCGCGCGCGGGACGCGGGAGCGCGGCGTACGAGGCGCGGGCGCGCTCGAGCAACGCCGCCTCCGAGCTGCGCACCACACGCCACCCCGCCGCCACGCGCTCGCGCGTCGTGATGGCCTGGCGCACCATTCCCTGGCGCGAGCCCAGCGTACGCACGCGCGTCACCGCAAAGCCGGTCGCGCGCCCGGGAGTTCCTTCCGGCGGCTCGAAGCCCAGCCCATCGCCCGGCTGCACGGCGTGCGTGACTTCGATGATGAGGTCGTTCCCCTCCCGGCCGAGCACCACGCCGAGTTCGTGCCCCCGATTGTCGGGCTGCGTGCGCGTGATGTAGTCGCGCCCCTGGCGCCCGGTGAACATTCCGCTGGTGAAGCCGCGCGAGAAGATCTGGACGAGCGGGCGAATCTCCTCTGGAGTGGCCGAGACGTTCTCGCCAGCCGCAACGCGATCGAGGAGATCGCGATAGGTGCGCGTCACCGTCGCCACGTATTCCGGCTTCTTCTTGCGCCCCTCCACCTTGAGGCAGCCGACCCCCAGCTCCGCCAACTCGGCAATCTGGTCGTGCGCCGCCAGGTCCTTCGCCGAGATGAGGTAGCCGCGATCCAGTTCATCGCCCGTCGTCGCATCGGTCAGGATGTAATCCTTGCGACACGACTGCGCGCACGAGCCGCGGTTGGCGCTTCGTTCGGAAATCATCCCCGACATGAAGCACTGTCCGGAGTAAGAGATGCAGAGCGCACCGTGCACGAACGTCTCGAGCCCCATGTCGGGCACCGCCGCACGGATGGCGCGCACGTCGTCCAGCGTGTTCTCGCGCGCCAGCACCACGCGCTCGAGCCCGAGGTCGCGCATGAGGCGCGCCCCGTCGGCGTCGTGCACCGTCATCTGCGTGGAGCCATGCACCTCGAAGCCGGGATACACGCGCTGAATGAGGCGCACCAATCCAAGGTCCTGCACGATGGCCGCGTCTATTCCCCGGTCGATGGCCTCGCCGAGGAGCGCGAGTGCATCGGCCAGCTCCGCGGGCTTGGTGAGGATGTTGAGCGTGAGGTAGACGCGCGTTCCGCCGGCGTGCGCGATGAGGCACGCCTGTTCCAGCTCATCGAGCGTGAGCTGCGCCCCCTCGTCGCGGGCGTTGAAGCGCTCGGCGCCCAGGTAGACGGCGTTGGCCCCGTTGGCGACAGCAGCGCGCACGGCGTCGATGGAGCCGGCGGGGGCGAGGAGTTCCGGGATGCGGCGCTTGGACATGGCGATCGGAATCTAACCAGCCACCCACCAATGGCCGTCAGCCCACAACGGTCCGCCAGCCGAGCATCACACCAACCAGCGAAGAGGCGAGCGCGGAGCCAATCCGGATATGCCGGGCGACTCGTGCACTGCGCGCCGCCGCCAGGGCTGAGACGGCGCCGGTAAGGAGTGAGACCATCGACATCCCTGCCACGGTCCCCAGTCCAAAAGCCGCGAGGTAGCCGAACTGCGCCTCGACAGACGACGCAGCTGCCACGAGGAGGGCGATGACCGCCCCGCTCCCCGCCATTCCGTGCGCGACGCCAAACCAGAGGGAGCGCGAGACGGTACGGATGGACGGATCGTGCGAATGCGCCCGCTGCGCGGCGTGGGCGTACGCGTGCGGCATTCCCAGCCCCAGCCGGTGACGGCGCGCCTCGGCAAGGAGCGTGGACACGCCGAGCGCGACGAGGAGAACGGCGACGCCTAACTCCGCCAAGCGATGGAAGTGCGGCGGGACGTGCACGCCGAGGAGGATGAGGGCGATCGCCACCACGGCGACGCTCGCCGTGTGCCCCACGCCCCACGCCACGCCGAGGCGCGCGGCGTGCCCCAGCCCGCGTTCGCGCGTGGCGAGCGTGGTGACCGCCGCAAGGTGGTCCGGCTCGAAGGCGTGCCGGAATCCGACCAGGAAGCCCACGCTGACGAAGGTCAGGATCCCCAGGTTCATGCCGTATCCTCGCCGGCGGCGTGTGATGGCCTGTCTCAGCGCCTGGCCGCGTCGTTCGCGGGCGCCGCGCGTGCAATATCGCGTGTCGCGCAGTGGCGCGCAGTGGCGCGCAGTGTCGCGCTTTGGCGCGCTTTGGCGTGCGGCTGCGGCCGCTCCGGGTGAGACTGACCGGGATCATGCTGCGGCCCGTCCCTCGCACGGGTAAGGCGCGCGAGAACTTGGAGTCTCCGGGCACACCGGCGAGATTTCGCGTCCAGACGTGAGAAGCACTGCGCACGCACTACGCGCGCCGTGCGCGCGTTTCACGCCCGAGCCGCCGCCCACCCCGAGGTTGATGCACGAGCTGTCACTGGCACAGGGAATCGTCGAACAGGCAACCGCCGCGGCTCGAGAGGCAAACGCCGAACGGGTGGTGGCGGTGCAGCTCAAGGTGGGGCGACTGGCCGGGGTGGAACCGGGCGCCCTGCGCTTCTGTTACGACGCCGCCACGCAGGGGACGTTCCTCGAAGGGTCGCGCCTGGAGATCGTGGACGTGCCGCTGGTCGTCTGGTGCGCGCACTGCCTCACCACCGTCGAGCTCCCCGGCGTGCAGAGCTTTCGTTGCCCCACGTGCGCGACACCGTGCGGCGAGATTCGCCAGGGACGCGAGTTGGAGATTGCCTCGTTGGAGATCGCGCCATGAGCCAGACGCGCATCGTTGAAGTCCGCGCGGGGATCCTCAAGAAGAACGACGAGCTGGCGCGCGCGCTGCGTGCGCGGTTCGAGGAGGCGGGTGTGTACGTCGTGAACCTCGTCTCCAGCCCGGGGACGGGAAAGACACAGTTCCTCGAGCGCACGCTCACGGAGCTCGTGGCGCGCGGGGTGCGCACGGCGGCGTTGGTGGGCGACCTCGAAACCGACCACGATGCCAGGCGCCTCGCGCGCAGCGGCGCTCCGGCGCGCCAGATCAACACCCATGGGCGCTGTCATCTCGAGGCGGAGATGATCGGCGATTTCCTCGGGGAGTGGGAGCTCTCGGCGCTCGACTTCCTCTTCATCGAGAACGTGGGGAACCTGGTGTGCCCCGCCAGCTACGACCTGGGCGAGGCGCTGCGCGTCGCGCTGCTTTCCGTCACTGAGGGCGAGGACAAGCCGCTCAAGTACCCAACGATGTTCAACTCGGCCGACGTGGCAGTGATCACCAAGATGGATCTCGCCGAGGCCTGCGACTTCGATCGCGCGGCGGCACACGCGGCGATCCACGACGTGCGCCCGGGGATGACGATCCTCGAAGTTTCGTCAAAGCGCGGCAGCGGGATGGACGATTGGATGACGCTCCTGCACGACCGGCGCGCGGCGTGGCACCGGCGCGCGAGGGACGGCAGCGCCTGACGAGGCCGCGCCCGCAGGGGGCGCCTGGCCACGGGCGGCGGGCGTACGCTAGGAGGGAGTGCCGGCGTCGCCGTCGCCGGGAGGCGCCGAGGTGGCGCGCGCTCGATTGAAGAAGCGCATCACCCAGGCCACCGCCACGAAGCCGATGCCGATCGCGCGGATCGTGGCGTCGTCGGTACGCGCCCCGTACGCGAACAGGATCAACCCGATGAGGGTGAGGGCGAGCTTCACCTTCGTGAAGGTGCTCATCCGGGGCGCCCCGTGCTCACGGCGCCGGCGGGAGGCCTAACGAGCTGGCCTCGGCGTCGGGGATGTCGAGCACCATGCGGAGCATGGCTGTGGAGAAGACCTTTCCCTGGGCGTCGGTCTTGAGCGACAGCGTCCCGCCGCCGTCCAGGGCGCCGTGCAGGAGGAAGTTGAGCGCCTTGAGGTTGGGGAGCTCGTAGCGTTGCACGCCGCCGGTGATGACGCCGCGGAAGTGCGCGGCGACGCGCTCCAGCGTGAGCTCGCGCGCGAGCAACGGGTACCACTCCGGCCGGAGCGCGATGACGCCGACGTTGGCGGTGTCGCCCTTGTCGCCAGAGCGGGCGTGGGCGAGGTCGAGCAGGCGGACCTTCATCGCACCACCTCCACCTGGGTCCGGACGACGGTCTTGTCGATCAACGCGGGCCAGTAGGCCACGATTTCCTCGACCTTGGGGCGGCCAGCTGCAAAGCCGGTCACGCTCGGCGGGCCGTTGAGGACCATCGGAATCAGCTCGCGCGTGAAGCGCTCGACCATCGCCTTGTCCTGCCCGCGAACACCAACGCGGAGCTGCACCTCGGGAAGGTCGTCCACGTCGCCGGCCAGCGGACCGTGCGTCGCGTTGGCCCCCACGTACTCGGTGACGACGGTGTCGAACGACAGCCCCAGGTATTCGAGGCGGCGCCGAAGCACCGCATCGGCCGCCTTCGCCTTGGCGAGCGCGTCGGGCCAAGCGTAGACGAGCGTTCCCACCGCCTTGTAGCCGGAACGATAGGCAATGGAGACCTTGAGCTTGTCGGTGGGCGGCCCCCCGGTGATGCCGTACACGCGCACCCGGTCCTCGCCCGCCTGTTGCAGCTGGATCGAGGTGAAGTCGGCCACGACATCGGGCGTGATATACGCGTGGGGATCGCCCATCTCGTAGACCAACTGTTCGGTGACGGTGGAGACGTCGATGCGGCCGCCGGTGCCGGGATGCTTGCAGATCTCGAACGTCCCGTCGGGACGCGCGTCGACGATGGGATAGCCGATGTTCCAGACGTCGGGAATGGTCTGCCAGTCCTTGAGGCAGTTGCCCCCCGAGCACTGGGCGCCACACTCGATGATGTGACCGGCGATGATCCCCGCGGCCATCTTGTCCCAGTCGCCCGCCCCCCAGCCGAACTCGTAGCGCAACGGCGCCATGGTGAGCGCGGTGTCGGTCGAGCGTCCGGTGACGACGACGTTGGCCCCCCTGCCTAACGCCTCGACGATGGGGTCGGAGCCGATGTACGCGTTGGCCGAGAGGACGCGGTCGCGCACGAGCGACAACGGCTCGCCCGTGTCCATGTTGGCAAGGGCGTGCCCCTGCGCCATGAGTTCATCGAGCCGCGGCAGGAGATCGTCGCCGGTGACGACGCCGAGGACGAGTTGTCCCCGCACCCCCTTCTGGTCGGCGAGGGCGAGGAGCGCGTCGGCGCAGGCGCGCGGGTTCACCCCGCCCGCATTCGCAATCACCTTCACGCCGCGCTCGACAATACCCGGAAGCACCGACTCGATGGCCCCGATGAAATCGCGCGCATACCCCATGCGGGGATCGCGCTCCTTCTGCTTCTGGAGGATCGACATCGTGACCTCGGCCAGGTAGTCGAGCATCAGGTAGTCGACCTGGCCACCCTCCACCTGGCGGCGCGGCGCCTCCAGCCAATCGCCCCAGAAACCCTGGCCCGAGGCGACACGAACGAGTGATTTCACCGAGCAATCTCCGGTTGAGGCGGGAGCACGAAGGCCCCGATGTGCGGTCCGCTGTTGTGGCGCGAGGCACGGAGGGCGATCGCGAGGGTGTGGCGCGTGTCCTCGGGATGGACGATGGCATCGACGTAGCCGCGCGCCGCTGCATAACGAGCGTCGAGCTGGTGTTCGTAGTCGGCGCGCATCTCGTCGATGGAGCCCTGCACCTCGGGGGCGAGCGCCTTTCCCGCCTTCCTGGCGGCGTCGATCGCAACGCCGTGCACGGCCTGGATGGCCGACTCGCCCTCCATCACCCCCATGCGCCCGGTGGGCCAGGAGAAGATGAAGTCGGGGTCGAACCCCTGCGCCGCCATCGCGTAGTAGCCGGCGCCCGACGCATGGTTTACCGTCAGCACCAACTTGGGGACGCGCGCGCAGGCCATGGCCTCGACGAAGCGCGCACCGGCGCGAATGATTCCCTCGTGCTCCGCTTCGGCGCCCACCATGAAGCCCGAGACGTCCTGCACGAAGAGGATCGGAATCCCCTGACGGTCGCAGCGATCGATGAAGTAGGCGACCTTGTCCGCGCTCTCGGCGTAGACGATCCCGCCAAAGCGCGGCTTCTCGCCCGGACGCCCCTTGATGAGTCCGCGCTGGTTGGCGATCACCGCGACCTGGATGCCCTCGATGGCCCCGTCGCCGCAGATCATCTCACGGGCCAACTGGGGCTGGAACTCGTCGAGCGCTCCGTTGTCGAGGATGGCGCGGAGGACGGTGTGCATGTCGTACGACATGCGATGGTCCGCGGGGAGGAGGTCGTAGAGCGCGTCGGAGTCGGCGGCGGTGGTTGCGGTGGTTTTGGTACTGAGCGGGTTGGAATGGTGAGGGCGGTTGGGGTCGGCGGAGGTATTTTCAAAGCGGGGGGGGGCCCCCGCCCCCTCCCGCGGCAACCGAGCCACCAACTCGCGAATCTTCGCCACGCACGCCGGATCATCATCCACCGCGTAGTGCGCCACCCCGCTCACCTCGGTGTGCGTCGTCGCACCGCCCAGCGTCTCGCCGTCGATCGTCTGCCCCGTCGCCCCCTTCACCAGGTTGGGACCGCCCAGCCCCATGAACGACGTCCCCTTCACCATCAGGATCACGTCGCTCAACGCCGGCAGGTACGCGCCGCCGGCAATGCACGGCCCCATCACCGCCGCAATCTGCGGAATGCGCAGGTAACGGCGCATGATCGAGTTGTAGTAGAAGAGCCGCGCCGCACCGTATTGACCGGGAAAGACGCCGCCCTGGTACGGGAGGTTCACCCCCGCCGAGTCGACGAGGTAGATGATCGGGATGCGACAGCGCATCGCAATCTCCTGCGCGCGCAGCATCTTCTTGATCGTCTCCGGCCACCACGACCCGGCCTTCACCGTGGCATCGTTGGCCACGATGACCACTTCGCGCCCGTGCACGTGGCCAATTCCCGTGACGACACCGGCGCCCGGCGCCTGGGAGTCATACTGGTCGTACGCCACGAGCAACCCGATCTCGACGAAGGTCGTCCCCGCATCGCAGAGGGCGTCGATGCGTTCGCGAGCGGTCAGCTTTCCCTGTGTATGCTGCCGCGCGATCTTGTCCGCCCCGCCCCCTTGCCGCAGCGCCGCTTCGAGCGAGCGGACCTCCGCGCTCAGTTCACGAAGTCGCGACGTCATGCGGCCGGCTGATGCTGCTGAAACCAGTCCCGGATGTACTCCACCAGCGCGGCCGTCGGCGTCCCGGGACCAAACAGCTCGCCGATTCCCAGCGCGCGCAGCGCCTCCATGTCTTCCCTGGGGATGATTCCTCCCCCCGTGATGAGGATGTCCTCGCGACCGGCGTCGACGAGGAGCTGTCGCACGCGCGGGAAGAGCGTCATGTGCGCCCCACTGAGGATGGAGAGCCCGACCACGTCGACGTCTTCCTGGACCGCCGCCGTGGCGATCATCTCGGGGGTCTGGTGCAGGCCGGTGTAGATCACTTCCATGCCGGCGTCGCGCAACGAGGCAGCGACGACCTTGGCCCCGCGGTCGTGACCGTCGAGGCCCGGCTTGGCAATCAGCACGCGAATGGGTCGGGACATGTCGGGAACGCCGTTGAGGGGACCGGCGACAAGAGGGTGCAGGACGTTGAATTGCATACAAAAAGTAGCCGCCCGCGCCTCCTGACGGCAGGGTAGCAGTCCCCCTAGTCGCGCCGCGCCACCAGCATCATTTCGCTCGACCGGCGCCGCAGCGGCTTCTCGGTGAACGCTTCGAACGCCTGCTCCACGACCAGCCCGGCGGCGGCGCACAATTCGGAGATTCGCGTGGCCGTGTACAACCGGATTCGGTGCTCACGCTCGCCTTGCACCTTGGGCCCGCGAAAGGTCGAGCGAATCGTCAGCACGCCGGAGAGCGGGTCGAACGAGCGCTCATGCGCCACCATGGTCCCGTTGTCGGAGAGCCACCAGTCCTTGGAGAGGAAGCGCGCCATGACGCCGTCGCGGCTCCCGCCGTGCCAGACGAGGACGCCGCCAGGCTTGAGCACACGGGCAAACTCGGCGATCACGCGTGCGTCGTCGTCGGGCTCCACGAAGAAGCCAAACGACGTGAACAGGTTGACGACCGCATCGAATCGTCCGGTCCAGCGCGCGGGGAGCGTTCGCATGTCGCCGCGCGTGTAGCGCAACGTCTTCCCGGTCCCGCGCGCCTTGGCCTTGGCGAGGAGGTGCGCCGAATAGTCGAGCCCATCGACATCGTAGCCCGCCTCCGCCAGCAGGTGCGCATGCCGTCCCTGCCCGCACGGCACGTCGAGCACCCGCGCCCCAACCGGCAGCTGCAACACCTCGAGGAGCCGCGCCACCTCCTCCCGATCCTTCTGCAACGTAAAGATCGGTTCGTACTCCAGGAGGTACTGCGCATCGAAGTACGACGCCCACCACTCCTCCCCTCGTCTTCTCGTCTTCCCGTCCTCTCGTCTTCTCAAAAGAACACCGGCTCCCGGTACGCCCCGAACACGTCCTCCATCGCGGCGCGGATCTCATAGAGCGTGCAATACGCCCGGGCGCAGTCGAGGATGAACGGGATCATGTTGGCGTCGGTGCGCGCCGCTGCGCGCAGCGCATCGAGTCGCTGCTGCACGAGCGCCGCGTCGCGCGACGCGCGCAACTCGGCGAGCCGCTGGCGCTGCGTGTCGTCGGCCTCCTTGCCCACCTTGAGCACCGGGATCGACAGCTCCGGCTCCTGCGTCACGAACTCGTTCACGCCGACCACCAGCCGCCGCCGCTGCTCGATCTCCCACTGCTGGCGCATCGCGCTCTCGGCGATCTTCCGCTGGAACCACCCCTGTTCGATCCCCTTCACCACGCCCCCCTGCTCCTCGATCTCGGCAAAGATCTGTTCCGCCGCCGCCTCGAGCTGGTCGGTGAGCGCCTCGACGTAGTAGGAACCGCCTAACGGGTCGGAGACATTGGGGACGCCCGTCTCGTAGGCCAGCACCTGCTGCGTGCGCAACGCCACCTGCACCGCCGCTTCCGTGGGGAGCGCCAGCGTCTCGTCCATCGAGTTGGTGTGCAGCGACTGCGTCCCGCCCAGCACCGCGGCCATCGCCTGGTAGGCCACGCGCACCACGTTGTTCATCGGCTGTTGCGCCGTGAGCGTCACCCCCGCCGTCTGCGAGTGGAAGCGCAACATCCAGGAGCGCGGATCCTTCGCCCCGTAGCGCGCCTTGAGGCGCCGGGCCCAGATGCGCCGCGCGGCACGCAGCTTGGCGATCTCCTCGAAGAAGTCGTTGTGGATGTCGAAGAAGAACGACAGCCGGGGCGCGAACGCGTCGACGTCGAGCCCGCGCGCCATCCCGCGCTCCACATAGGTGAAGCCGTTGGCGAGCGTGAAGGCCAGTTCCTGCGCCGCGGTCGCGCCCGCCTCGCGAATGTGGTAGCCGCTGATGGAGACGGTGTTCCACTTGGGGGTGTGCGTCGCCCCCCACTCGAAGAGATCGACGATCAGGCGCAACGCCGGCTCGATGGGATAGACCCACGCGTGCTGCGCCATGTACTCCTTGAGGATGTCGTTCTGCACCGTCCCCATGATCTG
This sequence comes from Gemmatimonadaceae bacterium, assembly GCA_020852815.1. NCBI lineage: Bacteria > Pseudomonadati > Gemmatimonadota > Gemmatimonadia > Gemmatimonadales > Gemmatimonadaceae > Gemmatimonadaceae bacterium. The sequence goes on from JADZAN010000001.1 coordinate 153,482, forward strand.
CGCGGGACGCACGCCCTGCCGTTCGGCAGCCGCAACGTAGAAGCAGAAGAGGATGACGGCCGGACCGTTGATCGTCATCGAGGTCGAGACCTGGTCGAGCGGAATCCCCTCGAAGAGCGTCTCCATGTCGGCCAGCGACGAAATCGCCACCCCCGTCTTCCCGACCTCGCCCTCGGACCGCGGATGGTCCGAGTCGTACCCCATGAGCGTGGGGAAGTCGAACGCGGTCGAGAGCCCGGTCTGCCCGTGCTCGAGGAGGAACTTGAAGCGCTGGTTGGTTTCCCGCGCCGTGCCGAAGCCGGCAAACTGGCGCATCGTCCACAACCGCCCGCGATATCCGGTGGGGTGGATGCCGCGCGTGTACGGGAAGTCGCCCGGCAGGGGGAGCGCCAGCGGATCGCCCGGGAGGACGTCGAGCACCGTATAGACGGGGTCGACCTCCTTGTCCGAGTTCACGAAGGCGATCTCGCGCTTCTCGCCCTGCTCGAAGCGCGCGCGCCACCGGTCCACCTCTCCCCGAAGCCGCTCGATCTCCTCCTGCTGCTCGCGAACGGTATCCGCCAGGTCGCGCGTCGACGTCATGGGTCGGTCCTCGTTAGGATGCCGGCACCGCGCCGCAACAGTTCGTCGGCGATGCCAAACGGCGTGCTGGTTCCTGCCTCGACGCCCGGGAGTGCGTCGTCGATGAACGCCCGGATCGCCGCATCGTCCCACACCCGGCGGCGCAGGCGCTGCTCGGCCACCTCGATGATCTGCTCGCGCCAGCGCGCGCGGCGCCGTCGCGTCAGTTCCCCGCTCGCCTCAAGATAGCGGAAGTGGCGATCGAACGCGTCGACGAGGTCGGCGATCCCTTCGCCCTTTGCCGCCACGGTGCGCAAGACCGGCGGAATCCATTGCTCCTCCTGGTCGCCGCGCGCCGCCGCGCGCGCCACGCGTCCGGGGTTGTTGATCGTCGCCAGGTCCACCCCGTGATGCGCCGGCACCTGCCGCAGGGCGATCCCGGCGCGCATTCCCAGCATCAGCTCGATGTCGTTGCGCACGCGGTCCGCCCCTGGGCGATCGGCCTTGTTCACGGCGAACAGGTCGGCGATCTCCATCAAGCCGGCCTTGAGCGTCTGGATCGAGTCGCCCGACTCTGGCACGAGGACCACCAGCGTGCTCTCCGCCGCGCGCGCGATATCGAGTTCGCTCTGCCCGACGCCGACTGTCTCCATCAGGATGCGGTCGAAGCCATAGGCGTCGAGCACATCCGCCACCACGCGCGTGGCCGACGACAGGCCGCCTAACGACCCGCGCGTTGCCAGCGACCGGATGTACACCCCCGGGTCGAGCGCCACCTCCTCCATGCGGATCCGGTCGCCCAGCAGCGCGCCACCCGTGAAGGGCGACGTGGGGTCCACCGCGACGATCCCCACCGTCAGCCCCACCTCGCGATAGGCGCGCGTGAGCTGCGTCGTCAGCGTGCTCTTTCCGGCACCGGGGGGCCCAGTGATGCCGATGCGGCGCGCCCGCCCAAGCCGCGCGTGCAGCACCGCCAGCAGCGCGTCGAAGCCGTCACGCTGGTTCTCCACCATGCTCACCACGCGCGCGAGCGCGGCCGGCTTGCGCGCGTCGAAGTCGGCGAGCAGTCGCGTCAGCGCGGGCGCGAGGACAGGCGAGTCGGGGATCACGGGAGGAAAAACTAGTGGGCGCGCGGTCGCGGCGGCGCCGACGCGTCGGGAGGCGCCGCGCTCGTCGCACCGACAGCGCCGGGCACGGAGGGCGCTGTGGGCGCGCTGGGCGCTGTGGGCGCACTGGGTGCAGCGGGTGCAGCGGAGACCGACGGGGACGGCGCTGCGCCGGGCTCGTCGTGCTCGTCGCGGATTTCGCCGACCAACTCCTCGAGCAGGTCCTCCAGCGTCACGACCCCCGCGGTCCGCCCCTCTGCGTCACGCACCACCGCCAGGTGCGATCGCCCCCTGATCATCCGGAACAGGAACTCGTTGCACGGCATGTCGGCGGTGGCGAAGGTCACCGGGCGGAGCGGCGGCCGCTCATCTCCTTCGATATGCAACAGGTCGAAGGCGTGCAGCATCCCCCGCACGTCGTCCAGCGAATCGCCATACATCGGGACGCGGCTGTAGCGGGACTGCGCCACCTGGCGCGCCACCTCAGCGTTCGGCGTGGCGACGGCGAGTGCGAAGACATCCTTCCGTGGAGTCATGACCTCGCCCAGCGTCTTCTCCGCGAACTGCACCACCCCTTCGATGATGGCGATCTCGGTATGTTCGCCGACCCCTTCCAGCTCGCCCTCGCGCAGCAGCTCCTCCAGCGCCTCGGCGTCGGTGGCCTGCTCCGTCGCCGCCTCGCGCCGGGCCTCGCCCGTCAGGCGGCGCGCCAGCAGGAGGATGGGCATGAAGAGAAACTCCACCAGGCGCAACAGGGGGAGGAGGAGCGGAATGAGGATGCTCGACCAGCGGCGCGCCACCGCGCGCGGGACCAGCTGCCCCGCCAGAAGGAGGGCAAGGGCATACAGCACGATGGCCCGCGCGTGCGCGAGCACCCCGCCCTGCACCGCCGTGGCGATGAAGGTGCCGGCCATGAAGACGACCATCGCCACCCCGGTCGACGCCGCCAGGAGCAATCGTTGCGGGCGTTCCAGGTACAGCGCCGCCGTCTCCGCCCCGCGCAGCCGCCGCTCGACCCAGTGACGCAACCAGATGCGGCTGACGGAACGCACGGCGGTCGCCGCCGCGGTGAGCCCGGCCACGATCCCGATGGTGATGAGGAGGAGGGTCGCGTCGCTCATGGTTCCCCGTCCGCGCGCCACTCCTCCGGCTCGGGCTCCGGCCGCTCGCGCTCGAGGTACACGCGTTGCACCCGGCGGCGCACGACGCGCTCCACCACCACGCGAAAGCCGGGAAGGGTCAGCTCCTCGCCCGAACGCGGGACGCGCCCCAGCACCTCGTACACCAGCCCGCCTAACGTCGACACCTGCTCGTGCCGCAGGTCGACGCCCAGCACCTCGGACACCTCGTCCAGCGTGAGCCGCGCCGAGATCCAGAAGCGGTCGTCGCCATCGCGCTCGATGGGCGCCTCCTCGATGTCGTACTCGTCGCGGATGTCGCCCACGATCTCTTCCAGCACGTCCTCGATCGTGATGAGTCCCGCCGTACCGCCAAACTCGTCGGCCACGATGGCGATGTGCATCCCGCTCGCCTGGAAGTCGCGCAGCTGCGCATCGGCCTTCTTGGCCCCGGGAATGAAGACGGGCGGGCGCACGATGGTCGTCCAGTCGTCGGGAACCTCGTCAGCCACAATCGCCGGGAGGAGGTCCTTCGCGAACAGGATCCCGATCACGTCGTCGATCGATTCGCGGAAGACCGGGATGCGCGCGTGTTCCGAACTGCGCACGCGGTCCACCACCTCCGACCATGGCGTGTCGCGATCGAGGGCGACGATGTCGACACGCGGCACCATCAGCTCGTGCACCTCGGCCTCGCCGAGCCGAAAGACGGAGTTGAGGAGTCCGCGCTCCTCCTTTCCAACCTCCGCCTCGGCGGCGACGACCTGCATGAACTGCTCGGCCGTCGCCTCGCGCTCCTCGGTGCGGTCGGTGGGGGGCGGGAGGAGGCGGTGCAGCGTGGCGTCGATCCACCCGCCTAACGCCGAGATGGGCGCGAGTCCCTGCTCCACCACGCGGATGAAGCCGTACAGGCGCGTGGCTGTCCGCGTCCCTGCGACGCTCCCCGCGCTGCGGGCGAGCGACTCGGTGAGCCCTACCAGCACCAGCGCCGCCAGCACCCCGGCGAGGATCGCCTCGCCCCGGCTTCGCGCCGCGAGGTCGAGCGCCGATGCCACGCTCACCCCGCCGGTGAGCTGCGCCATGACGCGGGCGAAGGCCAGCGCGCGATGCGTGCGTTCGCGCCGCGCGTGCAGCGCGCCGAGCGCCGGGGGGAGTGGCTCATCGGGATCGAGGGCGAGCATGGCCCCGTCCGAGGCGGCGCACAACGCCGCCACGAGAGCGGCGAGCACGGCGATGGCCCACGCGACCAGGGTCAGCATGCGACTCCGCCCGGGACCAATGCGGTCACCATGCCCCCGCCTGCCGCAGGCGAGCCACCCAGCGCTCCTGCCGGCGCCACATCGGGGCGCGCAGCCGTTCCTCCCCCTCGGGATGGTCCCACCCCAGCGCGTGCAGGACGCCGTGCACCGTCAGCCGCGCCAGCTCTTCCCGCCAGGAGCAACCGGCCGCCGCCGCGTTGCGCCTGGCGAGCTGCGCGGCGATGTAGACGTCGCCGACCACCGGCGCGGCAGGTGCAACCTGCGCGTGCTGGAAGGTGATGATGTCGGTGGGGCCGCGGTGCCCGAGGTGGCGCCAGTTGAGCCGTGCCATCTCGCGATCACCCACAAACGTTACGGTGAGGAGCGCCGCGCGTGTCCGCTCCCCCGCGAGGACGCGCGCGCCGATGGCGGCCACGCGCTCGCGCGAGAGCGGGAGTCGTCCCACCGTGCTCGAGACGCGCACATCAAGCTGCTGCGGTCGCGCGCGCCGTGAACGAGCGCGCGATCTTCCGGGAGAAGGGTCGTCGTCCATGCCGGTCAGGCGCCCAGGTCCTCGGCGTACGCCCGGATGATCTCGCGCACCAGGCGATGCCGCACCACGTCCACGTCCGACAGGTAGTGGATCGCGATCCCCTCGATGTGCGACAGGATGCGCTCGATCTGCAACAGCCCCGACTCCTCGCGCTTGGGGAGGTCGATCTGCGTCTTGTCGCCGGTGATCACGGTCTTCGAGTTGGCCCCCAGTCGCGTGAGGAACATCTTCATCTGCGCGTTGGTGGCGTTCTGCGACTCGTCAAGGATGACGAAGGCATCGTTGAGCGTGCGCCCGCGCATGTAGGCGAGCGGGGCGATCTCGATGACGCGCGTTTCCAGCGCCTTCTGCATGCGCTCCAGCGGCATCATGTCCTCGAGCGCGTCGTACAGCGGGCGAAGGTACGGATCGACCTTGGCCTGCAGGTCGCCGGGAAGGAAGCCGAGGCTCTCGCCCGCCTCGACCGCCGGGCGCGCGAGGATGATGCGCCGTACGCGCTTGCGTGAGAGCGCGTCGACCGCGGCGGCAACCGCGAGGTAGGTCTTCCCCGTCCCCGCCGGCCCGATGCCGATGACGATGTCGTGCTCGGCGATCGCCTTGAGGTACGCCGCCTGTCCCGGGGTCTTGGGCTGGATGATGCGGCGCACCCCGGGGAGGGCGATGCGAAGGTCATCCTCGGCGCCGTCGCGCGAGGCGTCCAGCGACATGCGCAGGACGTCGTCGGCCTCCAGCGCCCCGCGCTGGCGTGCCGTGTCGATCATCCGCTGGGCCACGGCGATGGCGCGTTCCACCGTGTCGGGGAGCCCGGAGAGCGTGAGCGTGTCGCCCCGCATCGCCACGCGCGCGCCGGTCACGCGTTGCAGCTCCACGAGGTTGATGTCGTTGACGCCGGCCAGGGTGAGCGGGTCGGCCCCCTCGGTATCGAGGCGATGCGTGATGGACTCGTCAGGCACGGAACGGGTGTGCGGGGGGGACTACTCGGTGATGGCGAGGTGCAGCGCGACCAGGTCCTCGGGCTTGACCGGGGTCGGCGCCCCCTCGAACAGCGCGCGCGCCGCCGTCGTCTTGGGAAAGGCGATCACGTCGCGCAGCGACGGGGCCCCCGCCAGCAGCATCGCGATGCGGTCGAAGCCTAACGCGAAGCCGCCATGCGGCGGCGCCCCCGAGGCCAGCCCGTCGAGGAGGAAGCCGAAGCGCCGCTGCTGTTCCTCCGCGCCAATCCCCAGCAGGCGGAAGATGAGCGCCTGCAGCTGCGGATCGGTGATGCGAATGGAGCCGCTCCCCAATTCGTTCCCGTTGTACACGGCGTCGTAGTGCTGCGCGCGGCAGCGCCCCGGGTCGCTCTCGAGGAAGGGAAAGTCGTCGGGGTGCGGCGAGGTGAACGGGTGGTGCGCCGGGACGTACGCCCCCGTCTCCGGGTCGTGCTCGAAGAGCGGGAAGTCGACCACCCAGCAGAACGCATGCTCGCGCAGCATCGGCACCCCCGGCCGCTTCACCACCAGCGAGCGCACCGCGTGCAGCGCGGGCGAGGTGACATCGTCCTTTCCGACCACCGCCAGCAGCAACTCGCCGACGTCGCCACCGAGTGCGTCCAGCGCACTGGCCCCGATCGCCTTGACCCCCTGCCCCTCCCAGCCATGTTCGGTGCGCTTGGCCCAGATGAGCCCCCCCGCCCTGGCATCCCTGGCCGCGGCGGTCAAGCCATCGATCTCCTTGCGCGACGCATCGGCGCCGTGCGGCACACGCAGTCCGCGCATGCGAGCGCCGGTGCCTAACGCATCGGTCACGAACGGCGCCGCGTCACTTCCCACGTGCCTCGTGAGGTCCTCGATCTCGATCCCGTAGCGCAAGTCGGGCTTGTCCACGCCGAAGCGCTCCATCGCCTCCTTCCACGTGAGGCACGGGAAGGGCTGCGGAATGGCATGCCCCGCCTCGCCCCACAGCGCCACCAGGCAGGCCTCGACCACGTCCTGGACGTCGCGCGCGCTCACGAACGACGCCTCGAGATCGATCTGCGTGAATTCCAGCTGACGGTCGGCTCTCAGGTCTTCGTCGCGGAAGCAGCGCGCGATCTGGAAGTAGCGGTCGTAGCCGGCCACCATCAGCAGCTGCTTGTAGATCTGCGGCGACTGCGGGAGGGCGTAGAACTCCCCCTGGTGCACGCGGCTGGGGACCAGGAAGTCGCGTGCCCCCTCCGGCGTGGGCTTGGTGAGGATCGGCGTCTCGATCTCCAGGAAGCCGCGGTCGCTCATCACCTGCCGCGTCACCTGCATCAGGCGGTGGCGCATGACCAGGTTCTGTTGCAGCTCGGGGCGTCGCAGGTCGAGGATGCGGTACTTCAGGCGCAATTCCTCGGCCGCCAGCTTCTCCCCCTTGCCGCGCGCCACCGGGATGGCCGGCGTCAGCGCCGGTCCCACCACGCGGGCGTTCACGGCGCGCAGCTCGATCGAGCCGGTCTCCAGTTCCGGATTGTGTCCCTCGGCGGGACGCGAGACGACCTCACCCTCGATGAGGACGACCGTTTCCGGCGTCAGGCGCTCCGCCACCTGCAACGCCTCCGGCGTGGCGCTTCCCGGGGCAAAGGAGACTTGCAGCAACCCGGCGCGATCGCGCAGGTCCACGAAGACGAGCCCCCCGAGGTTGCGCGTGCGGTGCACCCACCCGCCCACGCGAACGGTCTGCCCGACGTGCGCCTCACGCAGCGCCCCACACAGGTGGGTCCGAAGGGCGGTAGCCAACGGGTTCGAACTCGTCACGACCTGCTCTCCCGGCGCGCCTGCGCCGAACGCGAAAGTGTCATGCCGAGCGTGGCCCCCGCCACGTCGGCTACCCAGTCGAGCGTCTCCGCGCTCCGAGCCGGGATCCACTGCTGATGCCATTCGTCTCCCGCCGCCAATGCCGCGATCAGCACCCCCGCCACCACCCAGCGCGCGAATCCATCGCGCCCCAATGCCTTGCCCGCGAGGAATCCGAGCACGCCGTACATCGATCCGTGCACCACCTTGTCCGCCCCAGGGATCTGCGGCCCGTGGGGGATCGCCGTGCCGGGCACCGACGTGATCACGAGGATCACCACGGTCCACGCCACGCACGGCCACCAGCGTCCCGAAATGGTGGAGGGTGTCATGCGCACGCTGGCGGCGGCAGGATTGGATGGGGTGCGCGCCGCACGGCGAGCGAAATCCGCACGGAGTATCCTCGGAAGTGACGGTGGAATCTACGTTTCCACTCGCCCTCGTGGTAGGCGACGCATTGACCCCACCACGGCGATCCGATAACCTCAAACCCATGGCACGCCACGCGTTGGACCGCTCGGACGGTCGAACCAACCTCCTCGACCTCACGCCGGCCAAGGCGACGGATGCAATCGCCGCGTTCCTCGCCGCGAGCGGCGAGCCGCCCTACCGTGTCAAGCAGATCGTCCCCGCGCTCTGGCAGCAGCCGGCGCGCTCGTTCCAGGAGGTGACGACGCTTCCCCAGGCACTCCGCGACGCGCTCGACGCCGCGTTCGCCCTCCCCGCCCTCACCCTCGCCACGCGCCAGGCCTCCGCCGACGGGACGCAGAAGTTCCTCTTCACCCTGCACGACGGACAATCGATAGAGACGGTCGCCATCCCCGACGGCGACCGGATGACCTTCTGCATCTCGTCCCAGGCCGGGTGCGCGCTCCAGTGCGCCTTTTGCGCAACCGGGGTGATGGGTTTCTCGCGCAACCTCGCGCCGCACGAGATTGCCGGGCAGGTGCGCGAACTGGCGCTCCTCGATCCCCCCATGCGTCCCACGAACATCGTCTTCATGGGAATGGGCGAGCCGCTCATGAACTGGGACGCGGTGGAGCGTACGCTCACGATCCTCAACGACGCCAACGGCCTCGGCATCGGGGCCCGGCACATCACGGTCTCGACGGTCGGGGTGTTGCCGGGAATCCTCGCCCTGGGCGCGCGTCCGGAGCAGTTCCGGCTGGCGATCTCGATCCATGCGCCGAGCGATGCGCTGCGCCGCACGCTCATGCCGATCAACGTGAAGTACCCGCTCGCCGACGTGGTGAAGGCCGCGGCGGAGTTCGACCGGCGGGTGACGTTCGAGTATGTGATGCTGGGCGGGGTGAACGATCGTGACGAACACGCGGACCAGTTGGCGGGGCTGGCGCGGGCGTGCGGCGCGTTCGTGAACCTCATCCCGTTGCATCCCGGCGGGGCGGGCGATTTCACGCCGACCACGGCGGCCGGCATTCGCGCGTTTGCCGCCCAGCTTCGCCGCCACGGCATCGAGGTGGCCATTCGCAAGAGCCGTGGCAAGGACATCGCCGCGGCGTGCGGGCAGCTACGGGTAGAACGCCTCCGCCGGCGTGCGGACCACGCGGCCGATCAGCACGGTGACGTCCACGTAGCGTGAGGTGTCGGGGCGCGCCTCCACCGCCGCCCCGCCTAACGCCTTGCTCACCAGCGCCGCCCACTCGGGGTGTCCGCTCCGGTCGAGCACCAGCGTGGAGTCCCGGGGCGGCCCCTCCCCCGCGAAGCGCACCACGTCGAACCCCGCATCGCGTAGGTAGAGCGAGAGCCGTCGCGCCTCACCGCGCGTGGTCGTGGTGTTGAGCACTTCCACGCGGATCCGCGTCCCGTCCGGGACGAGGCGCTGGACGGCGACCTGCTGCGCCGGGCGCTCCTCGTCGGCTGCAACCGCCGCCGTGCGGCGGAACCACCAGGCGCCGCCACCGGCCGCCAGCAGCAAGGCGACCACGCCGACGACCGCGCGCCCCCTCATCGGACGCGATTCCACAGGGCCGCCGTCTCGGGGAAGATCGTCTTCCCCTCGCGCAGCGTCCACTCGATGCGGGTGCGCACCACCTGCCGGAAGACGCCGTCGAAGTCGAGCGGCACGTGCGAGGCGAGAAAGGCCCGATCGCCCTGCGAGAAGGGGCGTCCCGGCTCGAGGTAGTCGGCCATGAAGAGCGCGCGCCCCGCTCTCCCCCACTCCGGGTTCCCCAGCGTGTGCCAGCGGATGGCCTCCAGCAGCTCGCGGCGCTCCTCGCCCTCGTCGGCCAGCCGCCGCGCCGCCGCCGGCCCGTGCAGGACGCTGTCCGGGAGCTGCGGATCGGGCACCGCCAGCCGCAACTCCTCCAGCGGGGCATCGCGCAACGCGTCATGGTACCGCCCCGCATCGTGCCACAACTGCCGTTCCGCCGGCGTCAGGTGCAACGCCTCGCTCCAGCGATCCAGCAGCGCCGTCACGCGCGCAATGTGCAAGCGCCGCTTCTCCCCCACCTGTGCCCACGCGGGGAGCGCGGGGAACGCGGGAGACGGGTGCAATGAACGATCGGTACCAGGCATGATCGAATGAGACACGGCGGCGCAACCTAGGTTCGGTCGGGCAGCCGGTCAATCACGCCACCCGGCGCTCCCCCGAACGCACGCGTCATCCCTCGCATGCCCCGAGATCAGTCGCGCCCGAGCTTGCTCAGGCGACGGGCGAGTTCGGCGAGATACGTCGCCAGCTCGCGCAGTTCTCGCGTCGCCCCCTCCACCTCCTGCAGCGCGCGCGCCTGCGAGTCCGCCGTCTCCGCCACCTGCGCCGCCCCCTCGCGGTTGCGTCCCGAGATCTCGGCGATGCGCGCGATGCGATCGCGCACCCCGCCCACCGCATCCTCCTGCGAACGCGACACCTCGGCAATGCGCTTGGCCCACGTGGCCGCCGAACGCGACGAGTCGACGACCTGCGCCATCGCGTCGCGCGCCGAGCCGGAGAGCGTCTCCACGTCGGCAACCATCGCCCGCCCGCGATCCATCTGCCGCGTGGCGCGCTCCATCTGCCCGGCGAGCGTTGCCACCAGCACCGACGCCTCCTCCGACGCCTTCCCGCTCTGCTCGGCGAGCTTGCGGATCTCCTCCGCCACCACGGCAAAGCCGCGCCCTTCCTCCCCCGCGCGCGCCGCCTCGATCGCCGCGTTGAGCGCCAGAAGATTCGTCTGCTCGGCCAGGTCCTTGATGACGCCGATGAACGACGTGACGCGTCGCGTCTCGTCGCCAAGGTCACCCATGATTGCGCCGCTCTCCCCCACGAAGCCCTTGGCGCTGACGAGTCGCTCGATCGCCGTGCCGATCGTCGAGCGATGCTCCGTGGCAATCTGCACCGCGCGATCGCTCGCGGCGGCTGCCTCGCGGGCGTCGCGCGCGATGGACGACGTCGCGGTGTGCACATCGGCCGCCGCATCGTGGCCGCGCGCCGCCTGGTCGCTCGCCTCGGCGACGGAGCGCGAAATCTCGCTCGCGAGGCGCGCGACGGTCTCGGCCCCGCTGCGCAACTGGTGCGCCGAGTCGTTCATGGTTGCCACCTGCCGCTCGAGGCGCTCGACCGACTCGGCCAGTGGACGACGAAGGTCCTGGATGTGGATCGTCGTCGCGAGTTGCGAGGCGAAGCGCTGCACCACGTCGAGTTGCCTGGGCCCGTAGGTGCCGCGCTTGTGATGCTCCAGCTCGAGCAGCCCCACCGTGCGTTCGCCAAAGCGCAGCGGCATCACGACCGCGCTGCGCGCCGACTCGCGCGGTTGCTTGACGCGCACATCGTGGAGGCTGTCGGTGACGATCACCGCGCGCCCCGTGGCCAGCGCCTCGTCGCGCAGCTCACGCCCGTCCGGCATGGGCGGCACCGGCGGATCGAGCAGTCCGTCGCGCCCCGTGAAGAGGAGCCGCACGCCGCCGTCTTGCAGCCGGTGAATCCGGAAGTCGCGCCAGTCCACGAGCCGGTTCCCCAACTCGGCAATGCGCGCGAAGGCGTCGCCCAGCGAGGCGTCGCTCGACACCACCAGCTCCATCTGGTGGATCTTGTTCAGCTCCTCGGCGGCGATTGCTTCCTCGATGATGCGTTGGAAGAGGAGCGACCCGAAGGCGATGGCGATGGCGACCACTATCCATCCGGCGCGCCCCACGCTGGTGACCGTGAGGACGACGAGGAGCACCGCGGCCGACGATGCGCCGAAGGCGATGACTTCGTAGCGCAGGATGATCGAGCGCTCCTCGGGGAGGAGCTTGTCGCGCACCAGGAGCGAGAAGTACTGCAGCGCCCGCGACGCGATGAAGTAGGCAAAGACGAAGACCGAGACGGCCGGGACGAGTTCGGCCGACAGCGCTCCCGTCGGCTGCACGTCGAGCGCGGCCGCGGTGGCGGCGAATGCGCCGTAGGCCGAGACCAGCGCCAGCACCTCGCGCCCCGCGTTGACCCACGCCCATGCCAGCGCCTTGCGCTGGAACAGCCAGTCGGCGAGCAGAACGCCGGCAAAGAGTGCGAGTGCTGTTGCGCTGACGCCCAGCACCAGCGCGCCCGCCATTGCCGTCACCGGCGAACCGGTGAGCGTCGAGTACTTGGTGAGTGCGATGGGGCGCGCGCGCAGCAGCACGGTCGCGACAAAGACGATCGTGATCCCCAGCGGATGGGCGGCCCAGCGAGGGTCGACCACGGCCAGGAGGCCGACCGCCGCCGTCCCGGCGACGGCGATCCCCCGCGTGATGAGGTCGACGCGCAGTTGCACGTCAGGTGGCGTCGAGCGCCCGACGCAACTCCACGGTGAGAGCGTGTGCGGCGTCGACCCCCGACTCGGCGGCCTTCACGATCGCGCTCCCGACCACCACGCCATCGGCCAGGCGAGCGATGGCGTGCGCCTGTTCGCCGTTGGACACCCCAAACCCGGCGCAGATGGGGAGATCGGTCGCGCCGCGGAGCCGCGCGATGGTCTCGGGAAGGTCGCTGGCCACGTCGCGTTGCATCCCGGTCACGCCGAGTCGCGAGATGAGGTACACGAAGCCGCGACCGTGCTGCGCGATGTCGCGCATGCGGGCCAGCGGCGTGGTGGGCGCCACCAGGCGCACGAAGGCCAGCGGTCCGGCGCCCACCCAGGCTTCGCGCGCCGGGTCTGCCCCCACGGGGAGGTCCGTCAGGAGCAACCCGTGCACCCCCGATTCCGCCGCGCGCACGAGGATGTCGTCGCCCGCGGCCATGATCGGGTTGAGGTAGCTGAAGAGCACCACGGGGATGGACAGCTGCGCGTCGCGCACCAGCGCCAGGACATCGCGGATGCCCACGCCGTGCTCCAGCGCCACCTGCGACGAGCGCTGGATGACGGGGCCATCGGCCATCGGGTCGGAGAACGGGACGCCGACCTCGATCACGTCGGCCCCCCCTGCCTCGAGCGCGCGCATGAGGGCGAGCGATTGCGCAGGATCGGGGTGCCCTGCGGTCATGTAGGTCACGAGCGCCTTGCGCCCGTCTCGCTTGAGCAATGCGAAGCGCTGCGCCAGCGCGTCAGACGAAATAGTCACCGACATTGATGCCGTAACGGTCCGGATTCTCGGTCTTGATGATCGTGCGCACATATGCCGACCCGTCCGCCTTCTGCTCGGTGAGGTCGACGAGGTGCCCGGGGTAGAGGACGTTGCCGCGGTCGTCGCTCACGATGCGGACCACGGGGCGCGAGATGGCGGCGGGGTTGGGATTCACCGCATGCACCACCGCCAGCTCGAACGTGTCCAGGACGACCAGCGTCCCGACCGGGAAGACGCCTAACAAGTTGATGAACCCCTTCACCACCACCGGGTCCATCCCGCGTCGCGGGTTGTCGCGCATCCCGGCGAGCACCGCCGCTGGCGACATGGGGACCGTCTGGTAGGCGCGACGCGTGGTGGCGGCGTCGAAGCCGTCGGCCACCGCCACGATGCGGCTGAAGATGCTCTGCTGCCGCGGGCGAATGGTCTTGGGATACCCCGTGAGGTCCTGCTTCATGTGATGCTCGTACGCCACCACCATGGCGCGGTACGGCAGATCCTGCTGCCCGCGCATGTGGAACAGCGCCAGCACGCCAAGCCAGGGATGCGCCGCCAGCCAGCGCCAGTCGTCGTCGCTCAGGTTGTCGGTCTTGTTGAGCACCGTGAGCGGGACGCGCGACTTGCCGATGTCGTGGAAGAGCGCCGCCAGCCCCAGGTCGTACAGCTGCAACTTGCTCAACCCCAGGCGCCGCCCCAGCGCCACGGAAAAGATGCAGACGTTGACCGAGTGCGTGAACGTGTACTCGTCGTAGTCGCGAATGGTGGTGAGCCCCACCAGCGACGTCTCCTCGTTGAGGATCTGGTCGACGATGGTTTGCACCACGCGCTTGATCTTCTTGATATTCGGCGACGCCCCCATGCGCACCGAGTTCATCACTTCCTTGGTCACCGCCACCGACTGCGAGTAGGTGCGCTTGGCCGCTTCCTTGGCGCGCTGCTTGAAGTCGGGGTCCTCCTCGGTCACCAGCGGCGCGCCCAGCTCGAACACCGTCACCGCGGCGGCGGCGAGCTTCTCGGTGAGGTCGAAGGCCGTGACGTCGTCGCCCTGCTTGCTCTGGCTCAGAAGGAGCGAGAGGAAGACGAGCCAGTCGCGCGGTTCCGCCTCGCGCGCCAGGCGCACCGAGCCCACCCCAACGGCGCGCAGCACCGAGAGGATCTGCGAGAAGGCCGCATAGTTGTCGAGATCGAGCCGCAGCCGCGTCGAGTTCACGAAGATGAACTCGTTGGACGCGCGCAGCTCCACTTCGTGCTCGTGCTCGTAGAGCTCCTGGGCCACGCGCGCAAGGTCGGCCAGCGCGTTGCGCACCGCTTCGTTCTCCGGCGGATAGAGGCGAATCACCCGCATGGCGCCGTAGATGCTCACGATCAGTTGTCGCCCGGCGCGGCGCACGAACGAATCGCCGGACAGGTCGCTCATCGCGACCTGCGCGCGCGACCCGGCGGCGGGAGTCCGCCCGCTGGTGCGCGCCATCCCCGCCACGGGCGTCTGTCGCGGCGTCGTCACGCCGTCCCTCCCCGCAGGGCGCGGTTCACCGCGTTGCGCACCAGGATCTCCTTGTCGGTCGCCGCGCGACGCAACACCGCGATTGCATCCGTCGTCCCGACCCGCCCCAGCGCCATTGCCGCGCAGGCGCGCAGCTCCGGGTCCTCGCGCCGGCCAAAGAAGCTCTTGCTGTTGAGGAGCCCATCGAGCAGCGCCACCCCGCCGTCGCCGCACATCGCGCCAAAGGCCTCGAACAGCGCCATCTTCTCCGTGAGGTCGGCGTCGGACAGCCGCTTCCCCTTGATCGCCGCCTCGACCTTCGGGAGCGCGGGACGATGCACGCGCTGCGCGAACGCCTTGGCCGTCGCCACCCGCACCTCGCGCGAACTGTCGTCGATGCAGCGCTCCAGCTGCTGCAACGCCCCGGGAGTCCCGATCTCCGCCAGCGCCTGCACCGCCGCCAGCCGCACGTCGTTGTCGGGTTGCGTCATCAGGCGCGAGAGCGCCGGCACCGCCGCCGCCGCCTTCATCGCCCCCGAGCGGCGAATCGCCTCCAACGCCACGTCGCGCTCCGGCGCGCCAATCAACCGCACCAGCTCACCGGTGTGCGCCGCCGCCAGCCGCTGCGCCGCCGACTCGAGCTGCGTCCGCACCCTCGGCGTCTGCAATCGTCCCAGCCACGAGAAGATCGTCCCCAGCGCCGAGACGCGGAGTTGGTCGAACAGCTCGTTCAATTCCGACTGGTCGGCCAGGTCGGTGCGCTCGTCCAGCGACTGCAGGAGTTGCGACAACGCCTCCGGTTCGCTCATCCGGTTGGGGAGCGAGAGCAGTGTCTCGCGCTGCGGCGGCGTGAGGTCGCGTGCGCGGTTGGCGGCGATGTTCACCTCGCGCAGCAGGTGCGCCACCGTACGCAGCTGTCCCGCCGTGAGCAGGTGCACGAGCAGGTTGTCGAGGACGCCGACGATCTCGTCGCGAATCGCCGGATCCACCTGCACCTCGAACACGTCGAGGAGGATGTTGACGACGTTGCCGCGCAGCTCCGACGCGTACTCGGTCGACACCGCGTCCTTCAGGTACTCGATCTCGCGCTCGTCGAGGAAATACAGCGTGCTGTCGAAGTCATCGAGGTTCACCACGCCCGACGGGAGGATCGTCTCCTGCGGCGGCTCCTGGATCTGCTTCGGATCGACGAGGCGGTCCTGCTTCGCGAGGTCGGACGCATCGAGCGGCGCCACGCCCTCCAGCGCCACGTCCACGTAGCGGTACCGCACGAACGAGAACTCCTGCTCCCACAGCAGCGTCAGGAGGTCGTCCTCGTCAGGCGACGCCTTGCGCACCCGGACGATGATGTCGATCAGCTGCACCAGCTCCTGCTGCTCCACCTCGCGCAGCAGGCGCAACTCGCGAATGCCGTCCTTGTACAGGATCCACGGCAGCGCGTCGGTGGTCTTGTCCGGCTCGTTGATGACCGTCTGCCCTTCCCAGCGCAGTTGTGTGTCGGTCACCTCGATGACCAGCTCCTCGCAATGCGCCCAGATGGGGGCGAACGAGGCACGCGCATTGTCGAGCGCGCGCAGGAAGGTCGGGTTGTTGGGGAGGTACAGCTGCTGCGCGCGCACCGCACGACCGAACATGCGGAGCATCTCCTCCACGAGCGCCAACGGAAACGGCGGCTCGGGGCGATCCTCCGCATGCTGGTTCGGGGTGCTCGCCGACGGCAGGGTCACAGCGGCAAAATACCCATTTCTCGGACCTGCGCCACGTCCTTGTCCCCGCGACCGCTCACGCACAGCAGCACAGGCTCGTCGGCGGTCCAGCGCCCGCGTTGCGCGGCGATCCACGCCACAGCGTGCGCCGTCTCGAGCGCCGGAATGATCCCCTCCAACCGACTCAGCATCGCGAACCCCTCCAGGGCCTGCGTGTCGTCCACCGCGACATAGGTCGCCCGGCCACTGTCCTTTAGGTACGAGTGCTCCGGCCCCACCCCCGGGTAGTCCAGGCCGGCCGAAATCGAATGCGCCGGATGCACCTGCCCGCGCTCGTCCTGCAGCAGGTAGCTCAACGACCCGTGCAGCACCCCCGGCGTGCCGCGGGTCAACGACGCCGAGTGCCGGGCGGAATCGAGCCCTTCACCGGCCGCCTCAACTCCGACGAGTTCCACCCCCTCATCGTCAACGAAACCGGCAAAGATTCCCATCGCATTCGACCCCCCGCCCACGCACGCCACCACGCTCCTCGGAAGACGCCCCGCGCGCTCCAGCATCTGCGCGCGCGCCTCGCGCCCGATGACCGACTGGAAGGCGCGCACCATGCGCGGATACGGAGCCGGCCCCACCACCGAGCCAATGATGTAGTGCGAGTCCCGGACGTTCGTGACCCAATCCCGAATCGCCTCGGTCGTGGCGTCCTTGAGCGTCCGCGTCCCGCTGGTGACGGGAATCACTTCCGCCCCCATCAGCCGCATGCGGTAGACGTTGAGCGCCTGCCGGCGCATGTCCTCCTCGCCCATGTACACCACGCAACCGAGGCCGAAGCGCGCGCAGATGGTCGCCGTCGCCACGCCATGCTGCCCCGCCCCGGTCTCGGCGATGATGCGCGTCTTCCCCATGCGGCGCGCCAGCAGCGCCTGCCCCACGGTGTTGTTGATCTTGTGCGCCCCCGTGTGGTTCAGGTCCTCGCGCTTGAGCCACACCGGCGCCCCGACCAGCGCCGACAGGCGTGGCGCATCGCTCAGCGCCGACGCTCGCCCCACATAGTGCGTGAGGAGCTCCTGCCAGGCACCGACAAAGGTCGGGTCGAGCATCGCGGCGTCGAACGCCGCCTCGAGTTCGTCCAGCGCCGGGATCAGCGTCTCCGGCACGTAACGTCCCCCGAATACGCCAAAGCGGTCGCGCGATGCGGGGACTTCACTCGAGGCGAGCGACGCCTTCGCGCCGGCCGAACCAGCCGCGCTGGTTGGAATCGTCGAACTCGTCGAATTGGTCGAGGGCGTGGCAGATGCGGACATGCCGATCAGACTCCAGTTGCTGCGTGTGAAGCGGGTTTGCGGTGCGCGCCGACGCCGGCGCAGTCTACAGGCGATCTCACGGATGGTCGACGGCACGTGGCCGGCCGAGAGGGCCAGCGAACCAGCGCGCGGCGATCATTCGTGCGACGGTTTCCGGTCGCGCGCCTCGCGAACGGCGTCCGCGAAGGCGCGCATGCGCAGCGGGTCCTTCACCCCCGGCGCCGATTCCACGCCGGACGAGACGTCGACCACATCCGGGGCCAGGAGCGCGATGGCCCGGGCGACATTGTCCGCGCGAAGACCTCCGGCAAGGATAATCGATCGCCCGTCGCGCAGGGGTTCCACCACCTCACGCGTCGCCGCCCAGTCGAAGCTGCGTCCTGTCCCGCCGAGCATCCCGTCCACCTTGGCGTCGAGGAGGACGCCATCGCCCTCCGCCGCCGCGGCGAGCTGCCGCCCGTCGATACCCGACTCGCCCACGTGAAGCACCATCCAGATGCGCGCGCGTGTGCGGCGCCTGAGCGCGGGCACGAGTTCTCCGTCGTCGCCCCCGTGCAGCTGGATCACGTCGAGCCCCAGGCGATCGACGGTATCGGCGATGGCGTCGGCGCTCATCCCGGCAAAGACCCCGACGCGCGCCGGCCGCGGAAGACGCTGCGAACCCGGCGTGTCCTCGACGGCGCGCAGCAGCGACGCCGCGCCCTCGACCGTCAGCTGCCGTGCACTCGGCGCAAAGATGAAGCCGAGGAATCCGGCGCCTAACGCGGCGGCGAGCACGGCGTCCTCGGCACGCGTGAGCCCGCAGAACTTGAGCGCGACGGCGGAATGGTGCGATGCCACGGCGTGCCCTCGCGCTACGCGCCGGCGACGCGCGCCACGCCGGCCAGCGCGCGCATTGCGGCTGCCGGGTCGCTCGACGCCGACAGCGCGGAGCCGATGAGCACGGCGTCGGCGCCCAGTGCCGCGGCGCGCACCACGTCCGGCACCGCCGTCATCCCACTCTCCGCCACCCGCACCCGGTCGCGCGGTATCGACGGCAGCAGGCGTTCCGTCACCGATTGCTCGATCACCAGCGTCTCGAGGTCGCGCGCGTTCACGCCGATCGCGGGGGCTCGTGTCGCCACCGCACGCGCCAGCTCCGCCTCGCTCCGCACCTCCACCAGCGGCTCGATCCCGAGGTCCAGTGCGAGGTCGACCAGCCCCTCCAGTCGCCCAGGTCCCAGCGCCCGCGCAATGAAGAGGATCGCCGACGCGCCGAGGGCGCGCGCCTCCCACACCTGCGCCTCGTCTACGTGGAAGTCCTTCTTGAGGAGCGGAATGCTCACGCGGTCGCGTACCTCGACAAGGTCACGCTCGCTGCCGCCAAACTCCGACGGTTCGGTGAGCACGGAGAGGGCGCGCGCCCCCGCCTTCTCGTACAACGCCCCCCGGTCACCGGCGCGAATCTCGGCATTGATCTCCCCTTTCGACGGCGAACGTCGCTTGATCTCGGCGATCACGGCAATCGTTTCGCCCGCTCGTAGCGCCTTGGCGAAGGAGGTGACCGGTGGGGCGTCGCGCACCTGCGCCTTCAGGTCGTCGAGGCGGAGCCGAAGCGCGGACGAGCGCTCGGCCGCGGCTGCGGAAAGTCGCCCCAGCGGGCCAGACGGGGGCGTCCAGGAGAGATTCTCTTGCACTTCGGGGCTTGTTCGGCTAGAGTTTCTTCGGCAGTTGTTCGGGGATCTCCATCGACCGCCCGTCCGGCCCTTGCCCGGGGGCTGGTTCTCGATCCTCGACGCACCCTCGCGCGGAGTCCGCACATGCCGCTCACCAAACGGCAACGAGAGATCCTGACCTACCTGCAGGAGTACGCCGACGACCGGGGCTACGCCCCTTCGTTCGAGGAGATCGCCGAGCACTTCAACTATAACTCGCTGGCCACGGTGCACGAGCACCTCACCAACCTCGAACGCAAGGGGTACATCCGGCGGAGTTACAACGAGAGCCGGGCCATCGAGATCCTCCCGTCGGAACTCTTTGCGCGCGCGGTCGACCTCCCGCTCCTGGGCACCGTCGCCGCCGGCGCCCCCATCGAGGCGTACGCGCACAACGAGTCGCTTGCCGTTCCACAGGACCTGGTCACCCGAAACGGGAACCACTACGTCCTCAAGGTGCGCGGGAACTCGATGATCGACGAGCAAATCCGTGACGGCGACTTTGTCATCGTCAACGAGCGCCGCAGCGCGGACAACGGCGAGATGGTCATCGCCCTCCTCAACAACACCGGCGCCACCTGCAAGAAGTTCTACCGCGAACGCGACGGGCGCATTCGGCTGCAGCCAGCCAACGAGACGCTCACGCCGATGTACGTGCACGAGAACGACATCGCCATCCAGGGGGTCGTCGTCGGCGTCATTCGGCGCTACTAGGCCGGCGCGCCAGTTCCAGAGAGTGCAGCGCGCGCGCGAGCCGAAGGAGCTTGGCTCGCGCGCGCTGCCGGCGGTCAGGGTTCGGGCGCGTACGCGCGGCGCAGCCGCTCCAGCGCGTCCAGTCCCACGGCGTCGCGCACCCCCTGTTTTGCGCGCGCCACTCCCTCCGCGTAGTCGCTCACCTGCCCCGAGACGTAGAGCGCGGCCGCCGCGTTGAGGACCACCGCGGCGGTGGCGGCTGGAGTCCCCTGGCCTCCCAACACGTCGCGCACGATGCGCGCGTTGTCGGCGGGGCCGCCGCCGGCGAGTGCGGCGGGGTCAAACGCCGGGTAGCCAAAGTCCGACGGCTTCACTTCCCACTCGCGAGTCGTTCCGGCGCGCACCTCGACCACGCGCGTCGGGCCCAGCGGTGAGAACTCGTCCATCCCCGGCTCGCCGTGCACCACGAGGGCGTGCGTGGTCCCCAGCGCGGCGAGCGCCCCCGCCAGGAGAGGGATGCGCCGAACCTCCGCCACCCCCAGCACCTGGCGCCCCGCCATTGCCGGGTTGGCCAGCGGCCCCACGATGTTCATGACTGTCGGCACCGCCAGCTCGCGGCGCACCGGTCCCACGTGGCGCATTGCCGGATGCATGCTCGGGGCGAACATGAAGACGATCCCCGCGTCGTGCAGCGAGCGCTCCATGACCGCCGGCGCGGCGTCCAGCGGGACCCCCATTGCCTCCAGGACGTCGGCACTTCCGCACTGCGAGGTGAACGAGCGGTTTCCGTGCTTCGCCACGCGAACCCCGAGCCCGGCGGCGAGCAGGGCGGCGGCGGTGGAGATGTTGAACGTGGTGACCGTTCCACCCCCGGTGCCGCAGGTGTCCACCAGTGCGGCGGGATCGCTGGCGCTCAGGCGGACCATCGCCTGGCGCATCGCGCGGGCGGCCCCCGCCACCTCCTGGGCCGTTTCCCCCTTCACGCGAAGCCCCATGAGGAGTGCGGCCACCTGCGCCGGCGTGGCCTCGCCCCGCATGATGGTCCCGAACGCCTCCGCCGAATCGTCCTCGGCGAGCGACTCGCCGAAGGCCAGCCGGCGAATCGCCTGCTGCAGCGTGCTACTCGTCACCGATCTCTCCCAGCAGCCGCTCCGGGAGCTCGGCATTGGCGGCGATGAGCGCGATGACCAGCGCCAGCAGCGACACGCGTTCGACGTCTTCCTCCACGAAGACGCCGCGCTTGGCGCGATTGGTCAGGTTCACGACGCCGATCAGTTCATCCCGGTAGATGAGCGGGAACGAGATGAACGACCCGGTGGTGAGGTACTGGTCGCGAAGGAGCGGGTGGCGGTCGGCTTCCGCGGCATCCTGCACCAGCAGCGGTTCGCGCGACATGGCGACGATGCCCGCGACACCCTTGCCGTTGGGAATGCGCTGGCCGAGGACGATGTTGGGCGCCAGCCCGCGCGCTGCGGCGAGGTAGAGCGTATCCGGCTCGGGGGCGCGCAGCATGAGCGAGCAGCGTTGCGCCTGCATGTCATCGCCCACCAGGGCGAGGAGTCCGTCCACCAGGGCGCGCGGCGCATCCTTGCTCGTGTTGTCGATGCGCAGCGACCGTTCGATGAGGTACAGCGTGCGCGTCTTCTGTCGCAGCGATTCGTTGCGGCGGTGCAGCTCGATGTGCGCCTGCTCCAGCTGTGCGACGGCCGCCGTGAGCTGGTGCTCCAGCGACGACGACTTGCGCGTTGCGCGCCGCCCCTCTTCCTGCGCCGCGGCGATGTCGCGCTCCAGGTGCAAGAGGCGTTCGGCGTCGGCGGCGTTGACCTGCGAGGCGGCGCCGCGCGCCTTCCCCAGCTCGCCCTCGAGCACGCCGAGCTTGCGGATGTACTCGCCGTGCACGCGCTGCGTCACGTCCTCGAGCGTGCGCACCGCTTCGTCACGCGCCTCGCGCTCGCCAAAGCGCGCGTACGCCAGCTCGAACAGGGCGACGCACGGGGCGAAGCGTTCGCTGGTTCGCGTGCCGAACATGCGCCGCTGTTCGTACAGTCCCAGCATCCCTGACAGTTCGCCGTCTGTCGTTAGGCCGCGCAGCGAGAGGATGCCGCCGTCGGCAAACGGGGTGAGGCCGAGGAGCCGGGCGTACTCGACCGACCGGTCGCCGAGGTCGACGAACTGCCCGCCGTTTGCCACCATGGCGCGCGCGGCCGGGGGGAGGTGGTCGATGGTGGTATCGACGGTGGCGCGGACCACGCGCTCCTGCACGGGGGTCAGCCGCTCACGCAGCATTTCCCGGCGCCCTTCGTAGCGGAACACGGAGACGAGCGCCGACCGATCGGCCTCGGCGAGCGCCTCACCCAGCGCCACGAGCGCCGCGTCCAGGTCGGGGGCGACACTCAGCGCGTGCGCCAGCGAGGGAAGGCTCTTGATCGACATGTGGAAAGGTGTCGGCATCCGCCGACCGGAGGTCGAGCGGCGGTGCAAAGTGTGCCCGTACAACCAGCGAAGTCAATCGGTTGGCTGCCGTGGCGCGATGCCTCGGATAGCCTCGTGTGTTTGCTTGACTTGAAGGGTCACCGGGCTAAGTTTCGCGGCGATGTCGGTGCGCACCCTGCAGCTCGTGCTGCACTATGACGGAACGGCGTTTTCCGGCTGGCAAGTCCAGCCCGAACAGCGCACCGTGCAGGGTGAAGTGGAACGGGTGCTCGCCAGGTTGTGCGGAGAACGAATCGTGGCCCAGGGGGCCGGTCGTACCGACGCGGGCGTCCACGCGCGCGGGCAGGCGGTCGGCGTGCGAGTGCCGGACAAGTGGAGCGCGCCCGAGTTGCGCCGCGCCATGAACGCACTCCTCTCCGACGACGTGTGGGTAGCGGCGGTGCACGAGATGCGCCCCGAGTTCCATGCACGTTACAGCGCCACGGCCCGTCGGTATGCGTACTTTGTCGGCACGGACGAGGAAGCGCGGTCGCCGTTCCGGCGCCGGACCGAGTGGGCGCTGCGACCACCACTCGACCGAGGCGCGCTCGACGCAGCGGCCCGGGACATCGTGGGCGATCACTGCTTCGTTGCCTTCGCCGTCCGAGGAACCGCCCCTGACCACGATCACCATCGCTGCATCGTGACCGACGCTTGCTGGAGCGACCGACAGGGCGGGCTCACCTTTCATGTCGAAGCCAACCGGTTCCTGCATCACATGGTCCGCTTCCTCGTGGCCACGATGATCGACATCGCCACCGGCAAGCGACCGGCGAGCGACCTGCGCATGCTCCTCGCCGACACCAGCAACGATCGCACGTCGCCCCCCGCACCGTCCCACGCCTTGTTCCTCGAGCGGGTCGCGTACCCGCCCGGGCTGTATCTCTCCCCGACATGAGTCTCCGCGACACCCTCGCCGCCCTGGCCATCGCACTCGGCTCGGCCTGCGAAGGAGGCGATAGCGCGTCCACGCGCGCGGCCCTCGCCGCCCCAGCGCAAGTCACCCGCGTCAACGACCAGATCACCGCGTCGCGGCGCACCGCGATCGTCGACGCGGTGGCACGCGTGGCGCCGGCGGTCGTGACGGTCCAGACGGAGACGGTCGAGCGCGTCCCGGTCGACGTCTTCGAGCAGTTCTTCGGCGGGCGGTCCGGGCAGCAGGTGCAACCGGGCCTCGGCTCGGGCTTCATCATTCGCCCCGACGGCATCATCGTCACCAACGCCCACGTCGTCGCCGGCGCCAGCCGCATCTCGGTGATGCTGCGCGACGGCGCCACCTACGCCGGAACGCTCATCGGCGCCGACGAGACCAACGACCTCGCGGTGCTTCGCATCAACGCGCGGAACCTACCCGTTGTCTCGTTAGGCTCCTCGGACCAGCTCCTCATCGGCGAGTGGGCCATCGCCATCGGCAATCCCTTCGGCTTCGTGATCGGCAACAGCGAACCGAGCGTGACCGCGGGCGTCGTGAGCGCCACCGGGCGCAACCTGCTGGGGCGCAGCGACGGCAGCGGCGCATACGTCGGGATGATCCAGACCGACGCCTCGATCAACCCGGGCAACTCCGGCGGCCCGCTGGTCAACGCGGTGGGCGAGGTGATTGGCGTGAACACCTCGATCTACACACCGAGCGGCGGCTCCATCGGCCTCGGCTTCGCCATCCCGATCAACCGCGCGCGCCGCATCGTCGACGACCTCCTCGATCACGGGAGCGTACGCCGCCCCTGGATCGGCGAGAAGCTGCGCACGGGAACCGGTGACAACCCGCGCGACATCGTCACCGCCGGCGTCATCGTGCAGTCGGTGATTCCGGGCTCGCCCGCCGCCAAAGCCGGCTTGCAGCCGGGCGACCAGATCCTGCGCGCGCGTGGCCGGCCGCTGCGCAACGTCTTCGACTGGGAAGCCGAGCGACTCGACATGCGCGTCGGCGAGTCGGTCCCGCTGGTGGTGCGTCGCGGCGGGCGCGAGACCACGATCACCGTGACGGTCGCCGACCTCCCCGACGTCTCGGCGCCGCGCGTGACCGTGTTACGCGAACTCGAACTCGTCTCGCTCACCCCGGCCATCCGCGCCGAGCGCGGACTGCGGAGCGCCAAGGGCGCCCTGGTGGTGCGCTCGAGCGATCGCATCAAGACCGAGATCGGGCTGCAGGAGGGCGACCTCATCGTCCAGATCAACCGCACGTCGATCGAGCAGGCCGCTGATGTCTCGCGCGCCTTCGACAACTACGGCGGGCGCAGCGGACTCCGCCTCGTCTTCGAGCGGCGCGGCTATTTCTACACCACCGACTTCGTGATCCAGTGACCGCGCACGCGCAGTACTCCACACCGCTGGCGGAGCGCTACGCGTCCCGCGACATGCTCGCGCTCTGGTCGCCGCAGCGCCGGTACGGGCTCTGGCGCCGGCTCTGGCTGGCACTCGCCGAGGCCGAGCAGTCGTTAGGCGTGCCGATTCCCGACGAGGCCATCGCGCAGATGCGTGACCACCTCGACGACATCGACTTCGCCGCCGTGGCCGCGTACGAGAAGCGCTTCCGTCACGACGTGATGGCGCATGTGCACGCCTTTGGCGACGCGGCGCCGGCCGCGCGCGGCTTCATCCACTACGGCGCGACGTCGTGCTACGTCACCGATAACGCCGAGTTGATCCTCATGCGCGAGGCACTCGGCCTCCTGCGCGCCAAGGTCGTGGACGCGCTGCGCGAACTGGCCACCTTTGCCCGCGGGTGGCGCGCCGAGCCCACGCTGGGCTATACGCACCTGCAGCCGGCGCAGCTCACCACCGTGGGCAAGCGCGCCACGCTCTGGATGCAGGACCTGGTCCTCGACCTGGCCGACCTCGATCACCGCGTCGCCACCCTCCCCTTCCGCGGCGTGAAGGGGACCACGGGGACGCAGGCGTCGTTCCTCGACATCCTGGGCGGCGACCACGCCAAGGTCCGCGAACTCGACCGCCGCGTCTGCGCCGCGATGGACTTCTCGGCGTCGATCCCCGTGAGCGGGCAGACCTACACGAGGAAGATCGACGCGCAGGTGCTGGGCGTCGTCGGCGGCATCGCCGCCAGCGCGGCCAAGTTCGCCTCCGATCTGCGCATGCTGCAGGCCTTTGGGGAAATCGAGGAGCCGTTCGAGAAGGAGCAGATCGGCTCGTCGGCCATGGCGTACAAGCGCAACCCGATGCGCTGCGAACGCATCAACTCGCTCGCCCGGTTCGTCGCCTCGCTGGAGCCCAACGCCAACCAGACGCACAGCGTCCAGTACTTCGAGCGCACGCTCGACGACTCCGCCAACCGCCGGCTCGTCATCCCCGAGAGCTTCCTCGCCACCGACGCGATCCTCGTGCTGCTGGCCAACGTCGCCGGGGGACTCGAGGTGCATCCGGCGCGCATCGCGGCGCGCGTGCGTGACGAACTCCCGTTCATGGCGACGGAAGCGCTCATCGTGCGCGCGGTGCGCGCCGGGCGCTCGCGCCAGGACGCGCACGAGGTCATTCGCCGTCACTCCATCGCCGCCGCCCGCGCCATGAAGGACGACGGCGTGGCGAACGACATGCTCGACCGCCTGGCAGGCGATGCGGAGTTTGGCGTCGCCCTCGATGACATCCGTGCGGCCCTCGATGCCTCGCGCTTCGTGGGCCGCTCCCCGCAACAGGTCGACGACTTCCTCGCCGAAGTCGTCGATCCCATCCTCGCCGGCGCCGACGCCCCCGTCGCGCGAGAGGAGGTCCGCGTATGATCGGCGCCGTGATCGCCACCACTTCGCTCCCGCTCCCCGCGCATCGCCGCGGCAAGGTGCGTGACGTGTACGAACTGGGCGACGACCGATTGCTGCTCGTCGCCACCGACCGCGTCTCGGCGTTCGACGTCGTCATGCGCGAGACCGTCCCCTTCAAGGGGATCGTCCTCACGCAGCTCACCGCGTGGTGGCTCAAGCAGCTGGAACCGATCGTCCCGCACCACATGCTCGGCACCGCGATCGACCCCCTCGTGGATGAGTACCCCGCGTTAGGCCCGCATCGCGAGGTGTTGCGCGGGCGCGTGATGCTCTCCCGGCGCACCGACGTCTTCCCGGTCGAGTGCGTGATGCGCGGCTTCGTTGCCGGCTCGGCGTGGAAGGAATACCAGCAATCGGGGACGCTGGCTGGCGAGCGCCTCCCGGAGGGGCTCCGCGAGAGTTCGCGCCTCGACCCGCCGATCTTCTCGCCCGCCACAAAGGCCGAGAGCGGGCACGACGAGAACATCACGATACCGCGGATGGCCGAGATCGTCGGCGCCGCGGAAGCGAAGGAACTCGAGCGCCTGTCGCGCGCCATCTACGACTTCGCCTGCCGCACCGCGGAGCCGCGCGGGATCATGATCGCCGACACCAAGTTCGAGTTCGGGCGCGTGGGCGGAGAGACCATCCTCATCGACGAGGTGCTGACGCCCGACAGTTCGCGCTTCTGGCCGGCCGACCAGTATGCGCCGGGTCGCTCGCAGCCTAGTTACGACAAGCAGCCGTTGCGCGACTACCTCGACGCCGAGCGACGCGCCGGCCGCTGGAACGGGAACTCGCCCCCGCCGGACCTCCCCGAGGAGGTCGTGGCCGCGACGAGCGCGCGCTATCTCGACGCCTTCCGCCGCATCACCGGCGCCTCCCTCGACGTGTCCAGCCTCCCGTGAACTTCGCCCGCGAAGGGTATCCCTTCATGCTCATCGCGGCGGCGCTCGCCGTCGCCGGCTATGCCGCCGCGCTGGGGCGTCGCTCCTGGCCGCTCTGGCTCCTCGCCTTCTGTTTCACGATCCTCGCGCTATGGGTGGCGTACTTCTTCCGCGACCCCGAGCGGAGCGGCGATCGCGGCGAGGACCTGGTCATCTCGCCGGCCGACGGACGTGTCGTGATGATCACCGAGGTGGACGAACCCGCCTTCATTCACGGGCGCGCCCTCCGCATCTCGATCTTCATGAATGTCTTCAACGTGCACGTCAACCGCTACCCGGTGGCCGGCACGGTGAAGTTTGTCCACTACAACCCCGGCAAGTTCCTCAACGCGGCCACCGAGAAGTCGTCGCTCGAGAATGAGCAGATGTCGGTGGGGCTCGAGCACCGGGGGATGCGCATCCTCGTGCGCCAGATCGCCGGCCTCATCGCGCGCCGCATCGTCACCTACAGCCGCGTGGGCGAGGACGTGGACCAGGGCGAGCGCATGGGGATCATCCGGTTCGGCTCGCGCGTCGACGTCTTCCTCCCCACGACGGCGGTGCCGGCGGTGCAGGTGGGAGAGACGACCTTTGCCGGGACGACGCTCCTCGCCCGGCTGGGAGGGGGCTGAGCGTGGCACGCCCGCAACCGCGCCGCGCGGTCGTCCTGCTGCCGAACGGGTTCACGCTCGCGAACCTCTTCTTCGGCGTCTTCGCGATCGTCGCCGCCTCGCGCGGCGATTTCTCGCGCGCGGTCTCCTACATCGTCTTCGGCGGCGTGGCCGATGCGCTCGACGGGCGCGTGGCGCGCGCCACCAACACCGGGAGCCGCTTCGGCGAGGAACTCGACTCGCTCGTCGACGCCATCTCGTTCGGCCTCGCGCCCACGATGATCATCTACTTCGCCGTCTTCAACCAGGCGGGGTGGGACTGGATCTTCTGCTTCATGTTCACGATGTGCGCGGTGATCCGCCTCGCGCGCTTCAACGTCGAGCAGGCCGGGCGCAAGAAGACACACTTCCACGGCCTCCCCTCCCCCGCCGCCGGCGGGACGCTCGCCACGTACTACTGGTTCAGCCAGACCGACCTGTACACGCAGACGATGATCGCCGACCTCCCATGGCATCAGATGCTGCGCTTCATCATGCTCGGGCTGTCATTCCTGATGATCAGCAACGTGCAGTACGCCGCGATGCCGACCATCGGCTACCGGAGCGTCCGCCAGGTGCTCGGCTCGCTCCTCGTGATCGGGACGATCGTCGGCGTCATCTTCCTCCCCAAGTCGTTCTTCTTCCCCGCCGCCATGGCGTACGTCCTGTACGGCCTGGTGGCGACCGTCTTCATCGGCCTTCTCGACCGCCTCCCGGGCAACGGCGACGACTACGAGGAGTATGCGGCTGACGGTGATATGAACGATCGCGCGCTCGTCGTCGCCGACGATGAGGCGCGCGACGAGGCGCGCGACGACGGACGCGGCGATGGTCGCCGCCGACGCCGGCGCAGGCGGCCGCGCGGTCCGCGCCCCTCCGGGCCGCCTAACGCCTCCGGAGGCGGCACTGCTCCGGGGACAACCCAGCATGCTCCACCCACCCCTCCCACCTCCGAGGACTGACGGGGATGCCCCGCTATCGTGTAGCTGTTCACATCGTTCCCCGCCGCGGGATCCTCGATCCCCAGGGCAAGGCCGTCGCCGACGCGCTTCACGCCCTCGGCTTCTCCGCCGTCGGCGACGTCCACGTCGGGCGGCACCTCGTCCTCGACGTCGACGCCGACTCGAGCGACCAGGCCGGCGCCGCCGTGCGCAGCATGTGCGACAAGCTCCTGGCCAACCCGGTCACGGAGGACTACGAACTCGCAGGAGTGACCCCCGCGTGAAGTTCGGCATCGTCACCTTCCCCGGCTCCAACTGCGACGAGGACGCCTACGTCGCCGTTGCCGATGCGTTAGGCGAGGAGGCCGTGCGCCTCTGGCACAAGGACCATGACCTCCAGCGCTGCGATGTCATCATCCTGCCCGGCGGCTTCAGCTACGGCGACTACCTGCGCTCCGGCGCCATTGCCCGCTTCTCGCCCATCATGCGCGAGGTGATCGCGCACGCCGAACGCGGTGCGCCGGTCCTCGGCATCTGCAACGGCTTCCAGATCCTCTGCGAGGCGCACCTGCTTCCCGGGGCCCTCCTGCGCAACGCCTCCCTGCAGTTCGTGAGCGAGATGGTGACGCTGCGCGTCGAGAACGCATCCACGCGCTTCACCAACCGCTACCACGACGGACAGCTGCTGCGCATTCCCGTCGCGCACGGCGACGGCCGCTTCACCATCGCCCAGGACGGGCTCACGGCGCTCGAGGATGGCGGACAGGTCGTCTTCCGCTACGCGAACGCTGCCGGCGCCATCGTCCCCGAGGCGAATCCCAATGCATCGCTCGACAACATCGCCGGCATCTTGAGCGCGCGCGGCAACGTGCTCGGCATGATGCCGCATCCCGAGCGCGCCGTGGATGCGCGCCTCGGCAGCCAGGACGGCCTCGCGCTGTTCGAGAGCATGCTCGCCACCGTCGCTGCCTGACGACTCCGCCCTTCGCCCATCCCCCCGACCGCTTCGATACGACCATGGATCATCGCAAGACGCCCTCACCGACGCGCGCCGAAGACGAGTACTTCGTCAAGCAGGACGCCGAGTTGATCAAGGCCGAGCGCGCGCGCCTCGACCAGGAGCGCGCCAGCCGCGAACGCCAGTCGCACTACATGAAGTGCCCCAAGTGCGGCGCTGACCTCCAGGAGACGGACTTCCACCACATCAAGATCGACCGCTGCCCCGAGTGCAAGGGAATCTGGTTCGATCACGGCGAGGTCGAGATGCTCGAGCATGTCGATCAGTCGCAGGTGCGCTCCTTCGTGCGCTCCATGTTCGGGCTCAAGTGGTAATGAGCGCAACACCACGCGCCGGCGACCCGGCCATCACGCCTGCGCTCGTCGCCGAGCACGGGCTCACGCCTGACGAATACGAGCGGCTCGTGCGCCTGTTGGGGCGCACACCGACGTTCACCGAGCTTGGCGTCGTCAGCGCCCTCTGGAACGAGCACTGCTCGTACAAGCATTCCAAGCCGGTGCTGCGCACGCTCCCCACGCAGGCGCCATGGGTGCTGCAGGGGCCGGGGGAGAACGCCGGCGTCATCGCCGTGGGTGACGGTCTCGCCGTCGCGTTCAAGATCGAGTCGCACAACCACCCGTCGGCAGTGGAACCCTACCAGGGGGCAGCGACCGGCGTCGGCGGCATCCTGCGCGACGTCTTCACGATGGGAGCCCGTCCCATCGCGATGCTCAACTCGCTCCGCTTTGGCTCGTTGGACTCGGCGCGCGTGCGGTGGCTCTTTGCCGGCGTCGTCAAGGGCGTGGGCGACTACGGCAACTGCGTGGGCGTGCCAACCGTGGCGGGCGAGGTCGTCTTCGACCCGGCCTATGAGGGGAATCCCCTCGTCAACGCGATGTGCGTCGGCCTCCTGCGCGAAGACGAGTTGATTCGCGCCAAGGCCGAGGGAGTCGGCAACCCGATCATCGCCGTCGGTGCGCGCACCGGGCGCGATGGAATCCATGGCGCCTCGTTCGCGTCGGAAGACCTCACCGAGGCCAGCGAGGCCAAGCGCCCGCGCGTGCAGGTGGGCGATCCCTTCACCGAGAAGCTCCTCCTCGAGGCCTCGCTCGAACTGATCAAGAGCGGGCACATCGTCGCGATCCAGGACATGGGGGCGGCCGGGCTCACCAGCTCCTCCGCCGAGATGGCGGCGCGCGGCGACGTCGGCGTCACCATCGACACCAGCAGGGTCCCGGTGCGCGAAACGCACATGACGCCGTACGAGATCCTCCTCTCCGAATCGCAGGAGCGCATGCTCGTCGTGGCGAAGAAGGGGCACGAGCAGCACGTCAAGGCGATCCTCGAGAAGTGGGACCTGACCGCGGAAGTCATCGGTGAGGTGATCAGCGAGCCGGTGTATCGCGTGACCGAGGGCGAGCATGTCGTCGCCGAGTTTCCCGGGTCGAAGCTGGTGACCGAGTGCCCGGTGTACTACCCGGATTCGCGCGAGAGCGACGCCATCGTGGCGCTACGTTCACGCGATCCCAACGCCGTCACCCCACGCCCGGAGGAAGCGGACGCGGCGTGGACGCTGGTGCAGCTCCTCACGAGCCCAACGATCGCCAGCAAGACGTGGGTCTATCGCCAGTACGACTCCACGGTACGCGCCAGCACGGTGGTCGGCCCCGGTGCGTCCGACGCGGCGGTGGTCCGGCTCCCCGGCACCAACAAGGCGATTGCCGTCAAGACCGACTGCAACGGGCGTTATGTCTACCTCGAGCCGCGCACCGGCGGGCGCGCCGCGGTGGCGGAGGCGGCGCGCAACGTGGCGTGCACCGGCGCCCGCCCGATGGCCATCACCAACTGCCTCAACTTCGGGAATCCCCGCAAGCCCGAGGTGTTCTTCCAGTTCAAGGAAGCCGTCGGCGGCATGGGCGACGCCTGCACCGCGTTAGGCACGCCGGTCACCGGCGGCAACGTCTCGTTCTACAACGAGAGCCCCATCTCGGCCGTCTTCCCGACGCCCACCGTCGGCATGGTGGGACTCATCGAGAACCTCGACTGGGTCACGCGCAGCGCCTTCGTCGGTGAGGGTGACACCATCGTCCTGCTGGGCAACTGCACGGATGAGTTGGGCGCCAGCGAATACCTCTCGCGCATCCACGGGCTCACGATCGGCACTCCGCCGCAGCTTGACCTGGCCGGCGAGAAGCGACTCATCGACGCGCTCCTCGAGGCCATCCGCAGCGGCGCCGTCGCATCGGCGCACGACTGCTCCGACGGAGGGCTCGCGGTCGCCCTCGCCGAGTGCGCGATGATGGAGCGCGACGCAGCCATCGGCGTCGATGTCGACCTCACCGTGTGGGGACAGCTCCGCTCGCGGGCCCTCCTGTTCGGCGAGGCACACGGACGCGTGATCGTCTCCACCTCATCCCCGGAAGCCGTGCTGGCCATCGCACAGCGACATGACGTCCCGTCGCGCGTGATTGGGCGCGTGGGAACGAGGAACGGTGCATTCCGGATACGTTACTCGGATGGCGCGATCGACGTCCCCGTCGCGGCGCTCGCCGACGCGTATCACGACGCGATCCCGCGCATCATGACGCGGGTCGCCTCGGCCACCGCCGACTCGCAGGAGGGCTGAGCGATGTGCGGAATCTTTGGAGTATATGGCGCCGAGCACGCGGCCGAGGTCACGCACCTTGGCCTCTACTCGTTGCAACATCGCGGGCAGGAATCGGCGGGGATCGTTGCCGTCGACGGCGACTCGGTTGCGCGCGGGACGCGCAAGATGGGGCTCGTGGGCGAGGGACTCTCGGCGCGCGAGATGGAATCGCTCGTTGGGCGCATTGCCATCGGTCACACGCGCTACAGCACCGCCGGCTCGTCCACCATCGAGAACGCACAGCCGGTGCTCGCGCGCTTCAAGGGCGGACACATCGCCCTGGCGCATAACGGCAACCTCACCAACGCCGTGGAGGTACGGGCCAAGCTCGAGGACTCGGGCTCGATCTTCGCCTCCACGATGGATTCCGAGGTCATCGTGCATCGCCTGGCGCGCGCGGCGCAGGCGCTCCCCGAGCACATGCTGGCCGAGGCGCTGCGCGGTATCGAGGGGGCCTACTGCCTCGTGGTGATCATCGGGCAGACACTCCTGGCCGCGCGCGATCCGCGCGGTTGGCGTCCGCTCGTGGTCGGGACGCTCAACGGTGGCTACGTCTTCGCGTCGGAGACGTGCGCGCTCGATATCGTCGGGGCGCAGCTCGTGCGCGAGGTGAGGCCGGGCGAGATCATCGCCGTGGATGGTGACGGGCTGCGCTCGTTCCAGGCCGAGCCGCCGCGTCAGCTGCAACGCTGCGTCTTCGAGCACGTCTACTTTGCCCGCCCCGATTCGTACGTCTTTGGCGGGTCCGTCGACCGGGCGCGGCGCGCCCTCGGGCAACGGCTCGCCGAGGAGCAGCCGGCGCCCACCGCCGACCTGGTCTTCGCCGTCCCCGATTCCTCCAACGCCGCGGCGCTCGGCTTCGCCGAACGCTCCGGCCTCCCGCTCGAGCTCGCGCTCATCCGCAACCATTACATCGGGCGCACCTTCATCCAGCCCACGCAGTCCGGGCGCGACCACAAGGTGAAGGTCAAGTTCAACCCGGTGCGCGAGGTCCTGGCCGGGAAGAGTGTGGTGATGGTCGACGACTCCATCGTGCGCGGCACCACCACGCGCGGCCTCGTTGCCCTCGTGCGTGGCGCCGGCGCCCGCGAAGTCCACATGCGCGTCTCTTCCCCGCCGATCATCGGCCCCTGCTACTACGGCATCGATACGCCTAACAAGGAAGAGCTGATCGCCGCGAACCACTCGGTGGACGAGATCGCACGCATGATCGGCGTCGACTCGCTCGGCTACCTCTCGCTCGACGGGATGCTCGCCGCGGTCCCCTGCGGGCCCGAGGGATTCTGCCACGCCTGCTTCTCCGGCGAGTATCCCACGTCCGCCCCGACCAATCCGGTGAAGCTTCGCTACGGCCGTCGCGAACCCGCCGGCGTGTGACACGATGGCCAGAGGGGTAACGAAGTAGCCCCCGCGGGACGCTCTTGGCCGCTCGCCAGGACCGCGTCCCGCACCTCGCATTCTCCCGTCCCCCGTCTCCCGTCCCCCGTCCGCCCTCCATGCCCCACGTCTACTTCTTCGGCAACGGCAAGGCCGACGGCACGCGCGACATGAAGGCCGTGTTAGGCGGCAAGGGGGCCAACCTCGCCGAGATGACCAATCTCGGTGTCCCCGTCCCGCCGGGCTTCACCATCGACTGCGCGACGTGCATGGAGTTCCTTGCAGCCGCGACACGCGCGGCGGGACTCGAGGAGGAAGTGGCGGCCAACCTCACGAAGCTCGAGGCAGCCACCGGCCGCGGGTTCGGCGACGCCCGCAATCCGCTGTTGGTCTCGGTGCGCTCCGGCGCCGCGGTGTCGATGCCGGGAATGATGGAGACGATCCTGAACCTCGGCCTCAACGACCGCACGGTGCAAGGGCTGGCACAGCAGTCGGGGAATCCGCGATTCGCCTTCGACTCGTATCGCCGCTTCCTGCAGATGTACGGCGACGTGGTGCTGGGCGTCCCCGCGCACGACTTCGAGCACCTGCTCAAGGCCAAGCGCCTCATGAGTGGCGCGGCGTCGGATGCGGAGCTGGACGAAGGCGCGTTGCGCAACCTCGTCGAGGAGTACAAGTCGCTCATTCGCAACACCACCGGGCGCGACTTCCCGATGGACGTGCAGGCGCAACTGTGGGGGGCCATCGAGGCTGTCTGGAAGTCATGGACGCTCAAGAAGGCGGTTGACTACCGCAAGGTGAACGGCATCGCGGAGGACGCCGGCACCGCCGTGAACGTCGTCGCCATGGTCTACGGCAACATGGGCGACGACTCGGGTACCGGCGTGGCATTCACGCGCGACCCGTCGACGGGCGAGCGCACGTTCTACGGCGAGTGCCTCATCAATGCGCAAGGCGAGGACGTCGTGGCCGGCATCCGCACGCCGCTCCACATCGGCGAGCTGGCCACGCGCCTCCCCGAGGCCTACGCCGACCTCCTGCGCGTGCAGGAGTTGCTGGAGCGGCACTTTCGCGACATGCAGGACCTCGAGTTCACGGTGGAGCGCGGCACGCTCTACCTGCTGCAGACGCGCACCGGGAAGCGCACCGCGGCCGCCGCCATCCGCATTGCCGGCGAGATGGTGGATGAAGGGCTCATTGCCCATGCGGAGGCGATCCAGCGCGTCAATGCGGCGCAGCTCGACCAGCTGTTGCACCCGGTGATCGATCCATCGGCGCACGCGCGCCCCATCGCCGTGGGGCTCCCCGCCAGCCCGGGCGCCGCCGCCGGCATTGCCGTGTTTGACCCCGATGTCGCGGAACAGAAGGCGGCCAGCGGACAGGGCGTGATCCTCGTGCGCGACGAGACCACACCGGAGGACTTCCACGGCATCGTCGCCGCCCGGGCGGTGCTCACGTCACGCGGCGGGATGACGTCGCACGCCGCCGTCGTGGCCCGCGGGATGGGCAAGTGCGCGGTCGTCGGCTGCAAGGACGTCGTGGTCGACGTGCGCAACCGACAGTTCACCGTCGAGGGGCGCACCGTGAGCGAGGGGGAGTGGATCACGCTCGACGGCGGCACGGGGCGCGTGTTCGCCGGCGACCTCCCCACCATCCCCTCCGAGGTGGTGCGCGTCATCTCGGGGCAGGTCCCGGCGGCGACCGCCCCGCTCTACCAGGCGTTCTCGCGCGTCCTCGACTGGGCCGACGAGGCGCGCCGCCTTCGCGTGCGCGCCAACGCCGATACGCCGCGCGACGCCCGCATCGCGCGCGGCTTTGGCGCCGAGGGGATCGGGCTCTGTCGCACCGAGCACATGTTCTTCGAGGGCGATCGCATCCAGGCGATGCGCGAGATGATCGTCGCCCGCGATGAGGGGGGACGCCGCCGCGCGCTGTCCAAGCTCCTCCCCATGCAGCGGTCCGACTTCGAGGCGATCTTCGAGGCGATGAACGGCTACCCCGTCAACATCCGCCTCCTCGACCCGCCGCTGCACGAGTTCCTCCCGCACGGTGGCGAGGAGAGCAAGCTGCTGGCGCGACAGCTCAAGCTCACGCGCCAGGAACTGATGCATATCGTCGACGGGCTGCGCGAGAGCAACCCGATGCTCGGGCATCGCGGGTGCCGGCTCGGCATCACCTATCCCGAGATCACCGAAATGCAGGGGCGTGCCATTTTCGAGGCGGCGGTGCGCGCCAAGCGGCGTGGCATCGACGTCCACGTGGAGATCATGATCCCGCTCGTCGCCACGGTGAAGGAGTTCGAGAACCAGCGCGCCCTGCTCGAGGAATGCCACGCACAGGTGGTGCGCGCCATGGGCGAGAGCCTCGACTACCAGATCGGCACGATGATCGAGCTGCCCCGTGCGGCGCTCACCGCGGGCGAGATCGCCGCCTCGGCGGAGTTTTTCTCCTTTGGGACAAACGACCTGACGCAGACCACGCTGGGCCTCAGTCGCGACGACGCCGGGCGCTTCCTCCCTCACTATGTGGAGCGCGGCATCCTTCCCGACGATCCGTTCCAGACGCTCGACGTGACTGGCGTGGGCAAGCTGATCCAGATGGCGGTACGCGACGGTCGCGCAACGCGCGCCACGCTCAAGACGGGAATCTGCGGCGAGCATGGCGGCGAGCCGCGCTCGGTCGGTTTCTGTCACCGCGCGGGGCTCGACTACGTTTCCTGCTCGCCCTTCCGCGTCCCCATCGCCAGACTCGCCGCCGCCCAGGCCGCGCTTTCATCCTGAGTCGCGGGGCGCACGCCGGCAGCACCTGCACGAACGGTCGCACCGCGCCTCAGCGGTGCTGCGGCGTTGCCCTGCGCAGGGCGTCGAGCGTTCGCCGGAACGCTGCTTCGCCATCCGACAGCTGCACCGCGCGCTCGGACTCGGCGATGGCCTCCGCCAGGCGCTGTTGGCGCGCCAGCGACTGCGCCAGCGCGTCGTGCAGCCCGGGCACGTCAGGCACTCGCGCGATGGCGTCGCGCAACGCCGCCTCGCCGTCACGCTCGCGCCCCTGCAGGCTCAGGACCCCCGCCAGGTTGAGGACGGCATCGAGCTGACGCGGCCACTGGCGCGCCGCCGCGCCGAACTCCGCAAGCGCCGAGCTCGTATCGCCGCGCGCCAGGAAGAAGACGCCTAACGCCACGCGATGGTCGGCACGGTCAGCGTTGTAGCGCTGGCTGGCGACAAACTCGGCGGCCGCCCGCTCGAACGCGCGGCGCGCGGGCGCGTCGGCGATCCGCCCCGCCAGCCGCGCGAGGTGCCACGCTGCGCGCTGGCGCACCGCGCGCACCGAGTCGGACAGCGCCGGCGTCAGCAGCTGCAACCTGAGGCCGTCGGGCGCGCCACCGATCGCCTCCACCGCCCACCGCCGCACGAGCGGCTCCCGGTCGCGGAGCGCCCGAGCCGCTGCGACAAGCACCGCCGAGTCGCCCGTGTTGGCCAAGCGGGCAAACGCGGACGCGCGCGCCACCGCACTCTCCCCCTGGTCGTTCGCCACCGCCAGCAATCGCGCCACGCCATCCACCACGCCGCGCTCCGCCGCCGCGAACGACTCGGCAAACGGTTGATTGCCGGTCGCACCACGACCACGCCAGTTGGCGACGGCGCTCGCGGCCCACGTCGCGGGCTTGTCGGCATGGCACGTCGCGCAGGCGTTCGGCACCCCCAGGGCCACCGTGCGATCGGGACGCGGGATGCGAATGGAGTGGTCGTGCCGCCCATCGATCTCGAGGTACGTGGTCACCGGCATGTGGCACGCGGCGCAGTCACTCCCCTCACCGCTGCGCGCGTGGCCATGGTGCGCCGTCGTGTCGTATCGCGCCGCGGCGTGGCACTGGAGGCACACCTGCCGCCCAGGTGCGCGCAGCTTCTGCGAGTGCGGCTCGTGACAATCGGCACAGGTGACGCCGGCCGCGAACATGCGGCTCTGCAGGAACGATCCGTGATCGTACACTTCGTCGCGCTGCTGCCCGTCGGCGAAGTACAACCCCGGGACGAGGACTTCCGGGTCGTAGTAGTCGAGCAGCGCCTTCCCCGCCACCCACCCATCCGCCATGTGCACGCGCCGAGCATGGCACGGAGCGCACGTCTCGATCTCGACGCTCGTGCGGCGCGCCACGCTGCGAACTGGTAGTCCGTTTCGCGGATCGACGCGCCATTGCACCCCCGCGCGCTCCCGCAACCGCACCGCGAGCCCCTTGTCGCGACGCAGCGTCGCGCGCAGCCATGCCGGCCATTTCCCCCATGCCACGTGCGCCGCGCCCGGACCGTGACACGACTCGCACCCTACCCCAGGCTCGACAAAGGCAGTGGCGAAGGTGTCGCGGTCCGCTGCATAACGCTTGCGCACCGCCGTCGCGTGGCAGTCGGCGCACATGTAGTTCCAGTTGAGTCCGCGCCCGCTCCAATGCCCGTCGTCCTCCGCGCCCAAAGGCGCCACGTGATCGAGCGTGAACCACCGGGCCCCTCCCTGCGCCGCCGGCCGAGTGTCCCACGCCAGCGGCAGCGGCTGCAATCGCCCGCCCGGAAAGGGGACGAGGTACTGCTGCAGCGGATGGACGCCGAACGTGTACACCACCTCGTAGTCGTGCAGCGCGCCATCCGGGCCAATGGTGTTCACGAAGAACCGCTCGCCGCGCCGGAAGAAGCGCGACGTCGTGCCATCCTCGGTGAACGCCTGGTCGCGGAAGTCGCCGAGCACGGTCGACTCGTTGGCGGGCTGCATGGCGGCCGCGTGCTGCGAGCCACGCCAGCCATCGTACGCCTCACGATGGCATCCCATGCAGCTGGCGGACCCCACGAACCCCTCACCCGATAGCGGCGACGGTCGCGCCGCGACGTTGGACGCTTGAGGCGGGCGCTCATCACTACATCCAGAGAGCGCCAGCGCGAGGGCGACGGCGAATGCAAGCGTCGCACGCTGGCCACGCGCGGGCCACAGCAGGATGTGATGACGGCGAATGGCGAGCTTCCCCGAGTGAGTGAGGCGATTCTACCCCGGAACCCCTCGCCGTGTCACGCCTTCGAGCGTTCCATCTGAGTCTGACGCGATGACCAGGCTACTCGAGCGCCTTCGCCAACGCTTCAATGAGTCGCTCGACCGGCTCCAGCCCGATGTGCAGGCGGAGCAGCGTCCCGCCCGTCCAGGACCGGACGCTTCGCTCCATGTGCGAGCCGCCATTGGGGAGCACCCCCGGCATCACCAGCGACTCGTATCCCCCCCACGAGTAGCCAAGCCCGAACATCCCCGAATCAGAGAGCGCGTCGGCTACGCGCGCCGCCATCTCGGGATCGGCCGGCGTGCCATCGGCGGACAGCAACTCGAACGAGAGGAGCCCGTTGCTCCCCGAGAAGTCACGCAACCAGAGCTCGTGCCCAGGCGAACCCGGAAGCGCTGGGTGCAGCACGCGCCCCGCGCGCGGATGCGTGGTGAGGAACTGCGCCACCGCGAGCGCCGATGCCGCATGACGCTCCAGCCGCACGTCGACCGATCGCGCCCCGCGGAGCGCCAGCGCGGCATCGTCTCCTTGCGCGCACGAGCCAATGTCCCAGGCGCAAGAGCGCACCAGCTTCCACGCCCGCTCGTTCCCGACCACCGCACCCAGGACGAAGTCCGCGTGCCCTCCCCAGTACTTGGTGAGCGGAATGACGGACACGTCCACGCCCAGGGCCAGCGGGGTGAAGAGCCCCGGCGAGCCCCAGGCATTGTCGATGATCGTGTAGACGTTCTCGCCGCGCGTGAGCTCGGCGCGCCGCGCCTCGGCGACGATGGCCGGGACGTCCTGCACGTCGAACGTGAAGCTCCCTGGACTCTCCATGAAGATCGCACGCGTGTTGGGGCGGATCTTCGAGGCTATGCCGCTCCCGACCGTCGGGTCGTAGTACTCGCTCTCCACGCCGAACCGGCGCAGCATCCCGTCGCAGAGACCGCGCGTGGGACCGTAGACCGTGTCGACCATCAGAAGATGGTCGCCGGCGCGCAGCACCGAGAGGAGCGCGAGCGCGACCGCGCCCAGCCCCGAGGGCGCGAATACCGCACCGGCCCCGCCTTCACGTTGGGCGATCAGGTCTGCGAGCGCACGCGTCGTCGGGGTTCCGAAGGTTGCGTAGATCGTCCCGTCTGCGCCGCTGAAGAGCGCCGATTGCGACTGGAGGAGGTGCGCCGTGCTGTCGAACAGGACCGTGGAGGTCCGGTGAACCGGGGGATTGGGAGTCTGGAACCGCCCGTTGTTCATGGCGCGCCGAGCCTGAAGGTGGAGGAGTGGCCGGAAGCTATGTGGAAAATGGAAAACCCCAATCGCGAACGATTGGGGTTTTCCGAGTGGAGGCGCGGGGAGTCGAACCCCGGTCCGAGATAAGATCTACCACAGCGTCTACGTGCGTAGCTCACCGATTGGGGTCTGCAGCCACTGGCCGGTGAGCGGCCCATTGCTGCACAAGCCTCCTATGGATTTCGCCCGGCGCCAAGAGGCGCGACGCCGGACTATCCCGATATTGCGATACTCCGGACGCCGCCTCGGGCAGGCTTCATCAGGAGCAACGCCAGCAGCAACTCCTAGGAGTTACGCGGCGAGGGCCAGTTCAGTGTTGGCAGTTGTGATTTTGCCGAGTGTTTAGCCAGCGCTCAGCAGCTGGGCACGCAGCCACAGCGTCACCGACCCCGTCGAATCCAGGTCGCCCCCGTGGACTACGAGCCGAAACCTATCGCGGTTGTGGGCCAGCGTCAACGAGCTTTCAACATTTCACGTGAAGTGAGAATCGCAAGGTGGTGTGTTGCAGAGCATTACGGCACGTGATCCGCGAGAGTCTTCGGGGAGGGATGACGTCGAACGCCAAGGTACGAGACACGCGCAGGGCAATGAAGCTCGGCACCGGCGCCAACGCGGGCGCGCCCCCTTCGCCGACGAAGCGCAGGAGACCTCGCCAGCGGCTTCGAACTTCGCAATCCTGCCGCTCGATTGAAGACCAGAAGAGACTTAGGAGATTCCGGCCAAATCGCCAGTTCTCCACGCATCGAGCATCAAACCGGCCTCATGCCTAATCGAGCAAAGCATCTCGATGTCCGTCACGTGGAAAACCATGCCCGGCTCAACCGTGCGCTATTCTGCTCGCCGCGACCGCTGCGCCAAACCCGTTGTCGATGTTCACAACGGTTACGCCGGCCGCGCAGGAATTGAGCGCCGTCAGCAGCGGCGCCACGCCGGAGAACGCCGCCCCGTACCCGACGCTCGTCGGGATCGCAATCACCGGTGCCTTCACCAAGCCACCGACCACCGACGGAAGCGCCCCGTCCATTCCCGCCACGACGATCACCACGCGGGCCTCCCGCAGCTCCTCGCCGCGCGCGAGCAAACGGTGGATCCCGGCCACTCCCACGTCCGTGAGCCGAGCGACGGTGTTGCCCAGGGCCAGCGCCGTCTCCGCAGCCTCGTCGGCAACCGGTAGGTCGCTCGTTCCCGCCGTCACGATGAGGATGGTGCCGCTCCCGAGCGGAGGCGGGACCTGCCCAGCGAGGCGAACGGTGCGCGCCGTGTCATGCACGATGGCGTCGGGAAAACGTGCCCGCAGCGCGCCGCGTGCGCCTTCATCGGCCCTCGTCACAAGGAAGCCGTCTCCCATGGCCGCCAGTCGCTCGGCGATGGTGACGATCTGATCGGGCGTCTTCCCGCTCCCGAACACGACCTCCGGATACCCCTGTCGGAGCGACCGGTGATGGTCGATCGTGGCGAAGGGGAGCGTCTCGTACGGCGCCAGCGCCATCCGCTCCAGCGCGGCCTCCGGCGCCAACTCTCCCGCCGCGACCCGCCCGAGCAGGTCGAGAATGCGATGAGCACTCACGTCTGACTGATCCGATGTAGGTAGTGCGCCTCCCCACCCCCCCACCCCCCCCGCCGCCGGTACCGCCCTATGCGGCTTCGCGCGATCCGCCGCTGACGCCGTCCGTCTCATCGCCTGGTGGTCCGGACGCCTCATCGCCACCGACGCAGTCGGGCAGCGAGCAATCGCGTTCGCGCAGGTAGTCGCCGAAAATCCCTTCGACCTCGTCGAAGGAGTTCACCTGGTGGAGGCGCTTGCGCAGCTCCGCAGAGTTGGGCAGCCCCTTCACGTACCAGCCAAGGTGCTTGCGGAACTCGAGCGCTGCCCCTTGAGGATCTGCTTCATATGCCTGCACCATCTTCGCGTGCTGCAACGCGATAGCGAATCGCTCCTCGACCGCTGGCGCAGCCGGCATCTCGCGCCCATCGAGGAGCGCGCGAGCCTGACCAAAGATCCACGGCTGCCCAAACGACCCGCGCGCGATCATCACGCCGTCGCACCCGGTCTCCTGCTGCATGCGCAGTGCATCGTGCGCGGTCTTGATGTCGCCGTTGCCGATGACCGGGATCTCGACCGCCTCCTTGACGCGCGCGATCTCGTCCCAGTTCGCCGCCCCCGTGTACATCTGGGTGCGGGTCCGGGGGTGTAGCGCGACGACGGTCGCCCCAGCCCCCTGGCAGGCGAGGGCGATTCTGACAGGGTCGCGCATCTCCTCACTCCACCCCGAGCGAATCTTCACCGTGACTGGGAGGTGTGTCCCCGCAATCACCGCGCGGATGACCCTCTGGACGAGGTCGAGATCCTTGAGGCAGCCGGAGCCGCCGTTGCGCCGCACGACCTTCTTGACCGGGCAGCCGAAGTTGATGTCGATGTACTCGGGCTGGAAGACGTCGGTAACGAGCGCCGCCGCCTCTCGCATGGCCTCGGGATCGGCGCCAAAGATCTGCACTCCTATGGTGCGCTCGTCCGCGCCGAAGCGAAGCTTCGAGATCGTCGCCCGGTTCTCGCGCCGGATTCCCTCAGCGGAAAGGAACTCGGTCACGACCACGTCGGCCCCGTGCCGCCGGCACAGGCGGCGGAACGGCGACTCCGAAACCCCCGCCATGGGGGCGAGGAAGAGCGGGACGTCGTGGGAGACGGGAAACGGGAAGCGCATGGGGGTGAAGCTAACGGCGCCCGAAAGGTGATTCAACGTGAAGCTTTGACACGACTTGCGGCGCCCGATAACTTGCGCGGTCTTCCGCCGCTCGCAGGTGCGCGACGAGTCGCGCCGCTCGGGCGACGTGTCCCGCCCACGAGGCGGTGGCACTTCTGGCACGTGGACGATCTGAGGGTTCGATGGAGCTGCGCGAGTTCTTCTCCGAAGATGCGATCAAGCTGGATCTCGAAGGGACCACCAAGGACGAGATCCTCAAGGAGCTGATCGCGCTCCTCCGCCTCGACGAGAAGTCCGACGCCATGCTTTTCAAGATGCTGAAGCGTCGCGAGAACCTGGGATCGACGGGGATAGGTCGCAGCATTGCCATCCCGCACTGCCGGTCGCTGGTCGTGAACAAACTCCGCGTCGCCTTCGGACGGAAGTCGAGCGGCCTGGACTTCAAGGCGATCGACGAGAAGCCGGTGAAGTTCTTCTTTCTCATCGTCGCCCCTCCGCTCGAGGTCTCCAACCAGTACCTCCCGGTGCTGGGCAAGATCGCCCAGTTCAGCAAGGAGTCCGACGTCCCCGACCGACTGCTCGCGATCGCGACGCCGGCCGAGTTCATGGCGCTGCTGGAGGAGAAGGGCGTCTAGCGCTACGCCGACGCGTTGAGTGAGACGCACGAGGGGCGACCGTTCGGTCGCCCCTTTCTCGTTCCCGCATCTTTCAACGATTCGCCGAGAGTGTCGGGTCCTCGCGAACGAGCGCTTTCGCGCGCCACAACCTCGCGACGCCAGCGCGTCTCCGCCTCGCGACGCCAGCGCGTCTCCGCCTCACGTCGCCAGCGCGTCTCCTTCCGTTGCCGCGACCGTCGGACCGCCGGCCGATGCCTGGCGCGGATCGGCGACCTCGCCCATGAGGGTGCGGCGGATGATGAAGAAGATGAGTCCGACCACGCCTCCCACGCGTCCGCAGGCCCAGCACACTCCCCATACCAGCGGGAGCGAGATGCGCGAGCCACCCGGCAGGTCCGCCGTGGCCACCAGCTCGCCCGGGAGGAAGGTGATGACGCCCAGAAACGACGCGGTGAGCGCGCCGACGAGCATGAACTTCGCGCCACGCAGCGCCAGCCGTATGGTCGGATTCATGCCAAACGATACAGCCGATTCCGTCACCAGTCGAGTGGTTGCGCGACATTTCGCAAGCGGGGTGAGCCTGAAGAATTGTCCGGCACTCGCGCCGCCTTCCGCTCCGGCGCGCGCTTGGTGTCCACGCGCGCGACGCCCACCGATCGTCCTTACTCGTTCGCCGTGAGGGCGTTCTCGGGGGCCTCGCTCTCGACGCGGATGCGTGTGAGGGCGCGACCCAGGTGCGTGTGGACGCGCCACCCCAGGGCGCAGGCGGCGACCACGAGGGCAGCCACCAACCCCCACCACATCCCCGCGGCACCCCACTGAGCGCCGAAGCAGAGCCATGCGCCCAGCGGAAGCCCCACGACCGCGTACGCCAGGACGTTGAGCAGCATCGGGACGCGCGTGTCCCCTGCCCCGCGCAGGATGCCGCTGGAAACGCCCTGCACCCCGTCGAAGAGCTGAAAGATCCCGGCGATGGGGATGAGCGTCGCCGCGACGCCGATGACAGCGGCGTCGGTGGTGAAGGCGCGCGCCAGCGGGAAGGGAAAGGTGACGAGAATGACCGCGGCGCAGGCCATGAAGCCGACGCCGCACGCCAAGGCCGCGCTGGCCTCACGTCGCGCCCCGTCCATGTCGCCGCGCCCGATGGCGCGCCCCACGAGGACGGCGGCGGCAGCGTTGATGCCTAACGGGACCATATAAGTGAGGGCCGCCAGGTTGATGGTGATCTCGTGCCCCGCGAGCGGCACCGTTCCCAGCATCCCGATGAGGGCGAGCGCGCCGCCAAAGGCGACCACCTCGAAGAACTGATGAACGCCGATGGGAAGCCCGACGCGCAGCATGCGAGCGATGGGAACCCACCGGCGCGACTCCACGCGCCACGGGCGCACCGCGTGCCGTAACGAGGGCCACCCCAGCACGACGAGCGTCGCGGTCATCACGAAGCGACCGATGGTGGTCGAGATCGCCGACCCTTCGGCGCCTAACGGGGGAACACCCAGGTGCCCGAAGATGAAGATCCAGTTGAGCACCACGTTCACGACGTTGCCGACGATCACCGCCACGACCACGGGACGCGTGACGTGATGCGCCTGGAGGCT
The DNA here is from genome assembly GCA_020852815.1 of Gemmatimonadaceae bacterium. NCBI lineage: Bacteria > Pseudomonadati > Gemmatimonadota > Gemmatimonadia > Gemmatimonadales > Gemmatimonadaceae > Gemmatimonadaceae bacterium. The sequence continues at coordinate 198,236 of JADZAN010000001.1, forward strand.
CTGTCGAATGGCGACGAAGATGAAGTACGGAAAGGTGGAGACGACCTGGAGGCGCACCCAGCGCGCCGCCAGCGGGATGACCTCTGGCGGCTGGCGCAGCACGCGCAGGAGCCACTCCGTGGGGAGGAGGCACAGGGAAGCGAAGACGGCGACGCCGAGCGCAAGCAGGAGCCCGCGCTGCACGCCTAACGCCACCTCACTGTTGGCGCCGGCGCCCACCGCCTGCGAGACGACGGGATCGATCGCCATGATCACGCCGGCGCCGAACAGGGCCACGGTGATCCACCAGAAGTTGCCCAGGGCCACGGCGGCGAGGTCGACGGCCGAGACGCGCCCCACCATCGCCGCATCGACCGTCCCCATGAAGTTGAGCCCGACCTGCACGAAGACGATCGGCAGCGCGAGGCGCGCCACATCGCGGAGCTCGCGACGCGTGGGAATGCGCAACGCCCCCCCACGCACGCCAATGTCCGCCGTCACGTGCAATCGCACAGCGGCGCGACGCGTCGCCGCACCGCACGAGACGCAGCAGGGCGCCGTTCCGGCGCCCCGCGACACTCCCATCTCCCGTCCCCCGTCTCCCGTCCCGCCCCTACTCCCATTCGATCGTCGCCGGTGGCTTCGAGCTCACGTCGTACACCACGCGATTGACCCCCTTCACCTCGTTGATGATGCGAGACGAGATGCGCGCCAACACATCGTACGGGAACGGATACCAGTCGGCGGTCATCCCGTCGGTGCTGGTGACGGCGCGCAGCGCGACCACGTTCTCGTACGTGCGATAGTCCCCCATCACGCCCACGGAGCGCACGGGAAGGAGGACGGCGAACGCCTGCCAGATGTCGTTGTACAATCCGGCGGCGCGAATCTCCTCGAGATAGACGGCATCGGCCTTCTGCAGCACGGTGACCTTCTCCGCACTCACATCGCCGAGGATCCTGATGGCCAGTCCGGGCCCCGGGAACGGGTGACGCCCGACCATCTCCTCGGGGAGCCCGAGCTCGCGCCCCACGTTGCGCACCTCGTCCTTGAAGAGTTCGCGCAGCGGCTCGATGAGCTTGAACTTCATGTCGGGCTTGAGCCCGCCGACATTGTGATGCGTCTTGATGGTGGCGCTGGGGCCGCCCTTGGCGCTCACGCTCTCGATCACGTCGGGGTACAGCGTTCCCTGCACGAGGAATTCGGCGTCCTTCCCCGCCTCGGCGGCGGCGTCCTCGAAGACGTCGATGAACGTGTGGCCGATGATCTTCCGTTTCTTCTCCGGCTCTCCCTCATTAGCCAGCGCGGAGAGGAAGCGTTCCTCGGCGCGGACGGTGACGAGCTTGATCCCGAGGTGGGCGCGAAACGTCCGCTCCACCTGCTCGCGCTCGTGCAGGCGCAGAAGCCCGGTATCGACGAAGATGCAGGTGAGCTGGTCGCCGATGGCCTTGTGCACGAGCGCCGCCGCCACTGAGGAATCCACGCCTCCCGAGAGGCCGCAGATGACGTGCTTGTCGCCGACCAGCTCGCGAATCCTGGCGACTTCGTCCTCGATGAAGTGCCCGGGGGTCCACCCCGGTTCGCACTTGCAGATCTCGAAGAGGAAGTTGGCGATGATGTCCGGTCCACGCACGGTGTGATGCACTTCTGCGTGGAACTGAATGGCATGGATCGGCTTTGACTCGTGGCGCATGGCCACGACGGGGTTGTCGGCGCTGGCGGCGGTCAGGACGTAACCCGGGGGGACGACGTCGACGTGGTCGCCGTGCGACATCCAGACCTGCGACCGTTCGTCCGGGTCGAAGCCGGCGAACATCCCGGCATTCTCCTTCACGGCGATCTCGGCGCGCCCGTACTCGCGCCGGCCGCCGCCCGTGACTACCCCGCCAGCCGCAACGGCAATCCATTGCATGCCGTAGCACACGCCGAGCACTGGCGCGACGTCGAGGATGGCGGGATCGAATGTCGGCGCGCCGTCATCGCTCACCGACGACGGGCCGCCGGAGAGGATGATCCCCGTGGGGGCCCACTCGCGGATCCACTCCAGCGAACGGGTGGGTGGATGGATCTCGGAGAAGACACGCGCTTCGCGCACGCGGCGCGCGATGAGCTGCGTGAACTGCGACCCGCAGTCGAGGATGAGGATGCGGCTTCCGGTATGCGGCAGGCTCACGCGTCGTTCGAGGCCTCGAATGTGTGAACGTCCTTGAGCTTGAAGAAGTGTACTTCCTTGGTCGCGGTATCGAGGATCGCGCCACCAGGCTCGCCGTGCAGCCAGCCGCAACCCTCGCCCGGGTTCACGATCAGCGTCTCGCCCCTGATCATCATCTCCTCCCGATGCGTGAAGCCGTGCACGACCACGCCATGCGACTCGACCGACCGGGGCGATGCATCGGCCAGGTCGTGCACGAGGAGGATGCGCTGACCTCCCATCTCGAATGAATGCGGCGACTCGAACAGCTCGAGCCCCATTCCCTGTTGCGCGAAGGCGCGAATCCCCTCATGGTCGCCATCGTTGCGCCCAAAGACGCCGACCATCGGCATGTTGAGCTCGATGAAGGGCCTGAGCGAGAAGGGGGCGCAGAAGTCGCCGGCGTGCAGGACGATCCCCACACCGCGCTTCTGCATGTACTCCAGCAACGACCGGATCGCTGGCAGGCGATCGTGGGTGTCGGAGAGAAGCCCGACCAGCATCAGCAGGTCCTCCAGGATGGGGAAGCCGACTCACGCCGCACGAGGTCGTCGTACGTCTCGCGCACCGTGATGACGGCCCAGCGATCGCCGTCGACGAGCACCTCGACCGCGCGCGGGCGCGCGTTGTAGTTCGAGGACATGCTGATGCCGTATGCACCAGCGGTGAACAGGCAGAGGAGCGCCCCGGGTTCCACCGACTCCAGGTCGCGATCGAGGGCGAGGAAGTCGCCGCTCTCGCAGATGGGGCCCACGACGTCGAAGCGCCCGCGCGTGGATGCGTGCTGCACCGCCTCGAGGCGATGATACGCGTCGTAGTGCGAGGGGCGCAGCAGGTCGTTCATCCCGGTATCGGTGATGAGGATGTCGCGGCCGCCGCTCCGCTTGCGATACAGCACGCGCGCGAGGAGCACCCCCGCCTCGGCCACGAGGAAGCGCCCCGGCTCGACGATCAGCTCGAGGCCCAAACGCTGGACAGCGGGGAGCACGATCGACGTGTACGCCGCGAGATCTGCCGGGTCCTCACCATCGTAGGGGACGAACAGCCCGCCGCCGATGTCGACATGCTCGAGCGTCGTGACCCCCTCGGCGCGCAACGCACCAATCAGCGCCTCCAGCCGCTCGATGCCATGGCGATAGGCGCCGAGGTCGGTGAGCTGCGAACCGATGTGCATCCCGATGGCGACCAGACGCACGTTGCCGAGCGTGGCCGCCACGCGCGCCACCGCGTGCGCCTCGTCGAAGGGGACGCCGAACTTGTCGCCCTTTTGCCCGGTCTTGATGTACGCGTGGAAGGTCTCGACGGTGATCTCGGGATTGACGCGGATCCCGACGCGCACTATGGCCGATTGCTCGCTGGCCAGCGCGTCGAGCAGGCGCAACTCCGCCTCCGACTCGATGGAGATCACGTGCACGCCGGCAGCGATCGCCTCGCGCAGCTCGCGCGGCGACTTCCCCACCCCGCCGAAAATGATGTCGCCCGGAGGAAACCCGGCCGCGCGAGCGCGAAAGAGCTCGCCCCCCGACACGACGTCGATGCGTGCCCCAACCGACCGCAGCAGCTGGAGCAAACCGAGCGAGGCGTTGGCCTTGCAGGCATAGTGGATCCGGTGCGGCACGGGCGACAGCGCCCGCGCCAGCCGCGCGAACTGCCGTCGAATCGACGACGCGCTGTACACGTACGCCGGCGTCCCCACCGACTCGGCGAGCCGGTCGAGGGGGACACCTTCGCAGTGCAGCGTGCCGTCGACGCGGGCGAACGACGCCATCAGTAGGCCTTGGCCCAAATGACGGTGTGCCGGGCGGGCTCGCCCGTCACCATGCAGCGGGCCGCGGCGCCGTGCGTGAGGAACTCGGGCTCGGGAATGCAGCGGATCGTCGCCTTGGTCTCTTCCTTCACGCGCGCCTCGATGGCGGGATCGCCATTCCACCCGGCGTACACGAAGGCACCGTCACCCTCCATCAGCTCCCGGAAGCGATCGTAGGAGATTGGCTCGCGCACGCTGTTGGCCTCGCGACGCTCGCGCGCCGCGTGCAGCATGTCGCCCTGCATGGTCGTGAGGAGCGAGGCAACGGTCTCGGGGAGTCCGGTGAGCGAGAGCGACGCCTTGGCGCGCGTGTCGCGTCGCGCCGACATGCACGCACCGTTGGCCAGGTCGCGTGGGCCGATCTCCAGCCGCAACGGGACCCCTTGCAGCTCCCATTCGTAGTACTTGGCGCCGGGCTTCATCCCCTCGCGCGCGTCGACGTGCACGCGGATGCGATCGTCGCCGCGAGCGCCCCATGTGGTGAGGTCCTGCTTCACCTGGTACGCCGCCTCGAGCAGTCGCGCGCGCTCCTCGTCGCTCTTCCAGATCGGGACGATGACGACCTCGATGGGGGCCAGGCGGGGCGGGATGCGGAGCCCGTTGTCGTCGCCGTGCGTCATCACCAGGCCGCCGATCATGCGGGTCGAGACACCCCAGCTCGTGTTCCAGGCGTACTCGATCGCGCCCGACTCACCCTGGAACTTGAGCTCGAAGGCCTTGGCAAAGTTCTGCCCCAGGTTGTGCGACGTCCCCGCCTGCAGCGCCTTGTTGTCCTGCATCATCGCCTCGCACGAGTACGTGCGCAGCGCACCGGCAAAGCGCTCGCTGTCCGTCTTTAGCCCGGTGACGACCGGCATGGCCATCCAGTCTTCCATGAACTTCCGGTACACGCCCAGGATGAGGCGTGTCTCCGTCTCGGCCTCGTCGTGCGTGGCGTGCGCCGTATGCCCTTCCTGCCAGAGGAACTCCAGCGTGCGCAGGAAGAGGCGCGTGCGCATTTCCCAACGGACCACATTGGCCCACTGGTTGATGAGGATGGGGAGGTCGCGATACGACTGCACCCACTTGGCGTACATCGAGTAGATGATCGTCTCCGACGTGGGGCGGACGACGAGCGGCTCCTCGAGCTGCTTGCCGCCACCGTGCGTGACGACCGCCGCCTCGGGCGCGAAGCCCTCGACGTGCTCGGCTTCCTTGTGCAGGAAGCTCTCGGGGATGAAGAGCGGGAAGTACGCGTTGCGGTGCCCGGTGGCCTTGAACATGTCGTCCAGGGCGCGCTGCATGCGTTCCCAGATGCCGTAGCCGTTGGGGCGAATGACCATGCAGCCGCGCACGGGCGAGTAGTCGGCCAGCTCGGCGCGGAGCACGGTCTCGTTGTACCACGCGCTGAAGTCCTCGGCGCGGGGGGTGATCTTCTTGTCAGACATAACTGGGACGGGAGACGGGGGACGGGAGACGGGAGAGAGAATCTCGCCCGATTCGAGAGTTGCGTGCGGTCTCTCGTCTCGTCACGGTCGGTCGTTGGCGCCGGTGGAACGGGTGCGGGCGTGGTCGAGGAGCCAGGCGACCGGGCGCACGACCTGCTCGCCGCTCGCGAGGTCCTTGAACTCCACTTCCTGCGCATCGCGATAGCGGTCACCCACGATGACCACCGCGCGGGCGCCGGCGTTGTTGGCGGCCTTGAATTGCCTGCCTAACGCCTGATCCTTGAGGGGCGATTCGACACTCGCGCCAGCGCCGCGCAACCTGGCGGCCAGCCCGGCGACCGCAAGGCGGTGCGTCGCGTCCACCGGGGCCACCCAGTAATCGATGGCGGGCAACCCCGAGGGCATCTTCCCGCGCGCCTTGAGCAACTCGCCGAGCACCACGTCGCCCATGCCGAAGCCTAACGCCGGCATGTCCACGCCGCCCAGCGCCTGCAGGAGGTTGTCGTAGCGCCCCCCGCCGCACACGGCGCGAAATTCCCCCTTGGCGTCAAACAGTTCGAAGACAATCCCGGTGTAGTATGCAAGGCCGCGAACGATCGTCAGGTCGAGCTTGAGGTACTCGAGCACGCCGTGCGCCTCGAGCAGCGCGCGGTACGCATCGAAGCGCTCCAGCGCCGCCGTCACGTCGCCGTCGCCGGAGAACTCGTGGCGCAGCGCCTCGAAGTCCGACGCCTTCACGACGTCGAGCAGTCGCGCGGCCGACGCCGCCGTGACGCCGGCGTCGGTCATCTTCTTCACCAGCGCCTCGACCGGCTCGCGCTCGATCTTGTCGACAGCTGCAAACACGGCGCCGGTGGCGGCGTCCGGAACGCCAAGGCCGCGGACGAGCGCCGTCAGGAGTCGGCGGTCGGAGACGCGCGCCACCACATCCACCGGCCCCAATCCGCACGCACGCATGTTCTCGCAGGCCACCGCCAGCAGCTCCGCATCGGCGGCAACGTCCGACTCGCCGAAGATGTCCACGTTGAGCTGGAAATGTTCGCGCAGCCGCCCCTTCTGCTGCCGCTCGTAGCGGAATAGCTGGGGAATCGAGTACCAGCGCACGGGCTTGCGCAGCGCGTTGGCGCGCGCCGCCACCATGCGGGCAACGGTCGGCGTCATCTCGGGGCGCAGCGACACCTGACGCCCCCCCTTGTCCTCGAAGTTGTACAGCTGCCCGACGATCTCGTCCCCGCTCTTCCTGGTGTAGAGCTCCAGCGGTTCCAGCGGGGGGCCGTCGTACTCGACGAAGCCGAATCGCCGCGCCACGTCGCGCCACCGCTCGAAGAGCCAGGCGCGTTGTGCGAACTGTTCGGGGTAGAAATCGCGAAAACCTGGAAGTGCTCCGGTCGACATTGGGGAAAGCTACCCGGCCAGCGGATCGACCTGCAAGCGAGCCATCGCATCGCCCACCGTGTGGAACGAGCCGGTGACCAGCACCGTCGCGCCGCGTGAGCGCGCCAGCGCCAACGCGCGATCGAAATCGTGCTCCGCCGTCGCCGACCACCCGTGCGCCAACGCATAAGCCTCCGCGTCGCCCAGGCACCACGACCGGCTGCGCGGCGCGGTTGGAGCGTCGGTGAGGACAAAGTGCGAGACGACGGGGGCGAGCGTCGACATGACCCCGCGCCAATCCTTGTCCTCGAGCACGCACAGGAGCGCGGCCACCGGCGCCGCCGGCGCCACGTGACGCAGCGTGCTCGCCAGGACGGCGGCACCATCGGGGTTATGCGCCACGTCGAAGATGTACGGCGGCGCCATGTGAAAGCGCCCGGGGAGTCGCACGCGGTCGAGTGCCGCAGCCGCTCCTTCCCACCCCCCCCAGTACGGCGCGCCAGCCGCACGAAGCATGAGGAGCGCAAGCGCCGCGTTCGACGCCTGGTGCGCCCCCGCCAGCGGCGTGTGCAGTCGGCGGCGCCCCCCATCCACCTCGAGGTCGAACGTCGTCCCGGTCGCCCCAACGGTGACGTTGTGCGGCGGCGCGTCGCGCCAGACGCTCACCGCGCGCGATGCACCATGCTCGCGCGCCAACTGCAGGAGCAGGGCGTCGATGACCGCGTCGGGCTCGCCGCTCGCGGCCACCACGCCGGGCTTGAAGATCCCTGCCTTCTCCACGGCAATCGCCTCGCGGGTATCGCCGAGGTATTCGACGTGGTCGATCCCGATCGAGGTCACGCCGGCGACGAGGGGCCTAACGACGTTGGTCGAATCGAGACGCCCGCCCAGCCCGGTCTCGATGATGGCGACGTCGACGAGCGACTCCGCGAAGTAGTGGAAGGCCATCGCGGTGGTCGCCTCGAAGAAGGTCGCCCCGATACGCTCCACCTCGGCGGTGCGCGTCGTGATGAAGTCCACGATGTACGCGGGATCGACAGCAACGCCGTCGATCACGAATCGCTCGCGGAAGTCGACCAGGTGCGGCGACGTGTACTTGGCGGTGCGCAGCCCGCGCGCGCGCAACAGCGCCTCCAGCGTGGCGCACACGCTCCCCTTCCCGTTGGTCCCGGCCACGTGGAAGCAAGGAAGGCGCTCCTGCGGATTGCCGAGCGCGGCCAGCAGCGCCCTCGTCCGCTCAAGCCCAAACTTGCTCTTGCCGGTCGTGCGCGCGAAGAGGTACTGGAGGGCCTCCTGGTAGCGCCCCGACGAGCCGCTCAGGTCGTCGCCCACGCCGCGGCTGCGGGCTTGCCGCTCATGTGTCGCAGCAGCCGCCCCACCGTCTGCCTCAGCTCCCTGCGGTGCACCACGATGTCGAGCATCCCGTGATCCAGCAGGAACTCGGCCGTCTGGAACCCCTCGGGAAGGTCCTGCCCCAGCGTCTGCTTGATGACGCGCGGCCCCGCAAAGCCGATCACCGCTCCCGGTTCGGCAATGATCGCGTCACCGAGCATGGCATAGCTGGCGCTCACCCCACCCGTGGTGGGGTTCGTGAGGATGGAGACGTAGGGGATGCGGCGCTCCGCCAGTTGCGACAGGACCGCCGACACCTTGGCCATCTGCATCAGCGACAGCACCCCTTCCTGCATGCGCGCCCCGCCAGACGCCGAGATGACGATGAGCGGATGCTTGCGCTCGAGCGAGCGCTGCGCGAGTCGCGCAATCTTCTCGCCGACCACCGACCCCATCGAGCCGCCCATGAAGGCAAAGTCCATCACGCCAAGGTTGACCGGCATGTCGCCGATCGTCCCGGCCACGGTGAGAATCGCGTCGGTGTCGCCGGCGTTGGCCCGCGCCTTCTTGAGGCGCCCCTCATAGTCCGGAAAGCCGAGGGCGTCCAGCGACTTGAGGTCGGTCTCCGTCTCCTCCCACTTGTCGCCGTCCAGCAGGATCGTGACGTACTCGACGGCGCGGATTCGCCGGTGGTAGTCGCACTGCGGACAGACGTTGAGGTTGCGGGCGAACTTGTCGTGGATGTCCGTGTGCCCGCACGCCTCGCACTTCTCCCAGACGTCCGGGGGGATCTCGAGGCGCTCGCGCCTCGGCTGCCGCAGTTTCTTTTCCTTCCGGAACCAGGCCATATGGGGAGAAAGATGGAGGGCGCGTGACCGGGCGGGTAGGGGGACGCCACCCCCCCCAAGCGCCCCACACCTCGCTACCGCCGCAGCCCGATCGGGAGGGCGTCCGCCTCGCCGCGCCCTTCCGACGAGATGCGCACCAGGATGCCGATGGCGATCCAGCACGCGAGCATGAACGACCCGCCGTACGAGAAGAACGGGAGCGGGATCCCGGTGATCGGCATGAGGTTGAGCGTCATCCCCACGTTCTCGATCACGTGCACCAGCCAGCTCCCTAACAATCCGAAGGCCACGAGCGACGAGAACGAGTCGTTGGCCCGCGACGCCACGCGGATCACGCGCAGGAAGAGGAGGAGGAAGAGCGCGAGCGCGACCGACACGCCGATGAAGCCCAGCTCCTCGCCCACCACGGCGAAGATGAAGTCGGTGTGCTGCTCGGGAAGGAACGAACCGCGTTTCTGCGTCCCCAGCGTGAACCCCTTCCCCAGCCACCCTCCCGACCCGATGGCGATCTTGGACTGGATGACGTGGTAGCCCGACGCCTTGGGATCTTCCGACGGATCGAGAAAGACCAGCAGTCGCGCCTTCTGGTGAGGGGCGAGCTTCTCCCACAGGATGGGCGCCAGCACCCCCATCGCCACATTGGTGACGATGAGTACGACGCCCTCCACGACGTAGGGCTTGTACCAGAGCACCACGGCGATGAGGATGAGGAACCAGGCCCCCCACGCCATGGTCTTGTACGACAGGACGAGGGAGATGGCCGGCGATGCCGCCAGCAGGAGCAGCGGCCCCGAGACCCCCGACCAGAAGAGCATCGCGAAGAAGATCCCCACGAAGACCATCCCGGTGCCGAGGTCGGGCTGCGCCATCACGAGCAACCATGGCACAAGCACGACGAGCGCCGGTCGCCAGAGCTCGAGGAGCGAACGCGGTGCCTCGCGATTCACCGCCAGCACCTTGGCCAGCATGAGGACGACCGTGACCTTGGCCAACTCCGCCGGCTGTCCGAGTCGGACGCCGCCAATCGTGAGCCACCCCTTCATGCTGGCCGCCGTCCCCGCCCCCGATCCAAAGACCAGCGTGACGACCAACAGGACGCAGGCGACGATGTACGCCGGCCAGCTCACCCACTCGATCAGTCGCACCGACGCGCGGCTCAGCACCCACGCCGAGACGAGGGCCACGGCAAACCAGCCGAGTTGCCGCTTGTACGCCGCCGCTACCGCCGGTTGGATGACGTCGGTTTGCCCCGCCGAGTAGACGATCCCTATCCCGTACGCCGACAGGAAGAGCGCGATGATGACGAGCGGGTAGTCGGCAAAGACGCGCTTGATCAATTGTCGCCCTCGACGTTTGCCGGCTGGATGGCGGGGCGCTTGAGGTAGTGCTCGACAACCTTGGACGCGATGCGCGCCGCGGCGTAGCCGTGCTCGCCCTGCCAGAGCATCACTGCCACGACGATCTTCGGGTCGTCCTTCGGCGCGAAGCCGACAAACCAGGCGTGGTCCTTCTCGGTTTCGTTCTGCGCGGTCCCCGTCTTGCCCGCGAGGATGACCCCCTCGATCTGCGCCGACGCCGCGGTGCCGCGCCCCGAGACGACGTCTGCCATGGCGTCACGCAGCCCCGCCAGCTGCTTCGCGTCGAGGTCGAGGATGCGCACGCGATCGGGATTGCGCTTGACGACCTCCGGGCGTGCCGCCGAGCCATCGGTGGCCAGCGCGGTGTAGAACCGCGCCATGTTGAGGATCGTTTGGGTATTCTCCCCCTGCCCGATGGACAGGTTGAGCGTCACCGCGTTGCTCCACCCCTTGGCTCCGTAGCGTTTGTTGAAGTAGTCGACGGCGTACGGCCACTGCGGCGTCGTCTCGTTGGGGAGGTCGATTCCGCTCTTCTCGCGAAAGCGCAGCTTGACCCCGCCCGCCAGCATCTTGGACAGCGTCATCCGCAGCCCCAGCTGGTAGAAGAACACGTCGCACGACTTGGCGATGGCCTGCGACAGCGTCACCGAGCCGTGCCCCTTCTTGTCCCAGCAGCGGAAGTAGCGGTTGCCGAAGGTGTAGCCCCCGGTGCACGGCTGCGGCATGCGCGAGTCGAAGTCGACGAGCCCCTCCTCCATCGCCATTGCCGCCGTGGCCAGCTTGAAGGTCGACGCCGGGGGATAGCGCCCCTGCATTGCCTTGTTGTACAACGGTCGTCGCGCGTCCTCGGTGAGTTCCTTGTAGTACGCCGACGAGACGCCGCCAATGAAGCGGTTGGGATCGAAGGTCGGGGCGCTGTGGATCGCCAGCACCTCGCCCGTCTTCGGTTCCAGCGCCACGACGCCCCCCACCAGCGAGTCGCCGAAGTAGGACGCCACGAAGCGCTGCAGGTCGAGGTCGATGTTGGTCTGCAGCGCCGGCGCCGCTTGCGCCAGGCGGTCGGGGCGCGAGCCGGCCTCGCGCACCACGCGCCCGCGCGCGTCCACCTCCACGAAGCGCGACCCTTCGGTGCCACGCAGCTCGCGCTCATACTGCTGCTCCAGCCCCGCCCGCCCGATCTGCTGGCCCGACTTGTAGGCCTTGTACTCCGCCGAGTTCAGCTCTGAATCGTTGATCTCCGCCGTGTAGCCCACGAAAGCGGAGACGATCGGGCCATCCGGATAGCGTCGCTTGGGCGTGGCCTCGATGATGAGGCTGGGGAACTCGGTCCGGTGCTCCTCGAGCACCGACACCTGGTCGAACGACGCGTCGGCGAGGACGACGGTGGGACGATTGGGATCGCGCCGCAGCCGGCGCACCGCCGACTGGATGTCGCCAGGCGCAAGATCGATGATCGTGGCCAGTCGCTCCAGCGTCGCCTGCAGCGAGTCGGCGCTGGGGGCGAGGATCGACACCGAGTAGCCGGGGACGTTCTCGGCGATGATCTGCCCATGCCGGTCGTAGATCATCCCGCGCGCCGCGGGGATCGGCACTTCGCGCAGGCGGTTCTTCTCCGACGACAACTGGTACGACGCACTCTCCAGGACCTGGGCGCGGAAGAACCCGGTCGCCAGTGCCACGAGCGACAGCGTGACGAGCACCGCCGCCAACCGGCCACGCCGCTGGATGTCGTTCGGATGCAGGCTCATGACTGCCTCGACGCGCTCAGGAAGCGGGAGCTTCGAGCATCCCGCGGAACAGGAGGAGGACCACCACACCGGTCACCGCTGTCATCGCCGCCGCGAGCGGCGACCAGAGCGCGACCTGCGTGGCCATGTCATACACCCCTCCCTGCCGCGCGGCGAGCACGAACAGGACGTCGAACGCCCACTTGCCCACGAAGAAGAAGAACGCGTGGAGGAAGACGTTGTCCGAGAAGAAGACCGCCTTGAGCCACGAGGCGCTGAAGCCGACGAGCGTCATGGCGAGCGCCGACGCGCCAAAGGTGGCGGGGGCCAGTGAATCGGCAACCAGGCCGAGAGCGAAGCCGATGAGCGCGGCAACGCCGGGGCGCACGCGCACTGCGACGAGCAGGACCGCCACCACGAGGAAGTCGATCGAGACGCGCCAGCCAAGGAGCGGGCGCACGAAGTAGTGCATCGCGACGAGCGCGACGAACAGGAGCGCGGTTCGGAGTCCTCGCTGCATCTAGCGTGGCCCCGGCGCCGGTTCGCGACGTGCCGACGTGTCACTTCGGGCGCGCACCGAATCGCCCCTGGCGCGGGACGTGTCCCCCTTGGCACGCAGCGAGTCGCCGGCCAGCGAGTCGTCACGGGCAATCCCCATGACGGCCTTGAGCGAGTCGATCTGGCGCTGGCGATAGGCCGTGGCGGCGGCCTGCAGGCGCGCCAGCGAGTCGCCGCTGGCGGCGAGGGCGCGCGCCGCCGCCTCGGCGCGCTGCACGCCGATCCACGCGCTGTCGAGCCCCCCGTCGGCGGTGCGCTGCGGGGCGAGGATCATCACGTTGGAAACGTCGGGGGGATAGACGGCCGGGCGCACGAGGTAGGCGCGGGACCAGACTTCGTTGGTCTGCTTCAGTTCGTTGAGCACCACGCCGATGGGGATCCCGCGGGGATAGACCCCTCCCAGCCCCGACGTGGTGACGAGCGTGCCGGGCTTGAGTGCGTCACGGAAGGCCACGCCTCGCATCTCGAGGAGGAAGCGCCCCGGCTCCTCCCCCAGGTGCGGGCGCACGATACCGAAGGCGGAGCCGTCGGCGGCCATGGCGCTGGCGCGGAAGTCGGGGTGCGTCCAGAGAATCGCCACGCTGCTCCCGGGATCGGCGGTCGTCACCTGCCCCACCAGCCCGGCCGGCGCCACCACGCCGGCGCGAACCCTGACCCCGGCGTTGCTCCCGCGGGTGAGGAGGAGGGTGTGGTCGTCGCCACTCCCCTGTCCGTGCAGCGCCTCCGCCGCCACGAACCCCCATTGCAGCTGGCGAGACAGGTGCAACAACCCCCGAAGCTGCTGGTTCTCCTGCTCCAGAGTCCCCAACTCGGCATTGCGCAATGCCAGCGAGTCCAGCTGCGTCGTCACCGCCTCGCGCTCGGCGAAGGCCGTGCGCCCGCGCTCGGCGCGCTCCTGCAAGGCCAGGAGCGGGGCCACCACCGTGCGGCGGAGCGACGAGGCAATGGCGTCGCGAATCGGGAGTGGCAGGACCGTGGCAAGCAGGGCCAGGAGGGCGCAGACAGACACCAGTGCCGTATCCGCGCGCGAGCCCGAGCGCGCAGCGCGTGCCATCGCTCGGCTCCTACGACGAGAGGACCGACCAGTACTTCTCCTCGTCGTCGAGGATGCGGCCCACGCCGCGCACCACGCACGTCAGCGGGTCCTCATCGACGTGGATCGGAAGCCCGGTCTCCTGGCTCAGCACGACGTCGAGGCCGCGGATCAGCGCCCCGCCACCCGTCATCACGATCCCGCGGTCCACGATGTCCGACGACAGTTCCGGCGGCGTGATTTCCAGCGCGCGGCGCACGGCGTCGACAATCTGCTGGATCGGCTCCTGGATCGCCTCCCGGATCTCCGAGGAGTGGACGCGCACCGTCTTCGGGATGCCGGAAACGAGGTCGCGCCCCTTCACGTCCATCTCGCGCTCGTCGCCCACCGGGGCGGCCGAGCCGATCTGGATCTTGATCTGCTCCGCGGTGGGCTCACCGATGAGGAGATTGTAGTTCTTGCGCATGAACTGCACGATCGCCGTGTCGAGTTCGTCCCCCGCCGTGCGGATGGACGTGTCGCTCACGATCCCCGAGAGCGCGATGACGGCGATCTCCGTGGTGCCGCCACCGATGTCGATGACCATGTTGCCGGTCGGTGTCTCGATCGGGAGGCCGACGCCGATCGCCGCCGCCATCGGCTCGGCGACCATGAACACCTCCTTCGCCCCCGCGCCTAACGCGGAATCGCGCACGGCGCGCCGCTCGACCTCGGTGATCCCCGACGGGACGCACACGATGACGCGCGGCTTGATCTTGAACATCCGGTTCTTGATGATCAGCTCCAGGAAGTAGCGGAGCATCTTCTCGGTGACGTCGAAGTCGGCGATGACACCGTCCTTCATGGGGCGCACGGCGATGATCCCGTCCGGCGTGCGCCCCAGCATGCGCTTGGCTTCCAAACCCACGCCCTTGACCCGCTTGGTCTCGCGATCGATGGCGACGACCGACGGTTCGTTGAGGACGATGCCCTCGCCCTTGACGTACACCAGCGTGTTTGCGGTGCCGAGGTCTACGGCGATTGCATTGGCGGGAAAGAGCTTACCCGCCGTGAGGGAGGGCCAACGCATGTATGTGGAAATCCTGACGCCCCCTCGGGGCGCCGGTAGTCAGGAGGGGCGACGCGCTCGGGGGGATAAGCTAGCGGTGGACCTGAGGGGGTGCAAGGCATTGCCATATCACAACCTACGCGGGCGCCCGGACACGGCGCGGTGGCGCCGGTCCCCTCCGAACGCTCGCCTCCTCGACCGACCATCGGCACGAGCCGCCACCCCACGATCACTCTCGACTGCAATGCGTCGCGCGACCCACGATTCGCCACTCGTGCTACACAGGCGATGGAGCGCCAACAGGTGCGCTCACGGCGGAAGGCGCGTGCCATCCGTCGCTCGCAGCTCTCGCGTGCTAGCCCACGCGTGCTCGCCCTCGCCCGCTAGCCCTCGCTTGCGACACCGGTGCTGCCGAACCCACCGCTGCCGCGCGCCGTGTCGTCGAGCGATGTCGCTTCCTGCAGCAGCGGCGCGTCGAAGCGGGCAAAGATGAGCTGCGCAATGCGATCGCCGCGTGCAATGGTGAACGGTTCGTGCCCCAGGTGCAACACGATGATCTTGAGTTCCCCGCGGTAGTCTGGATCGATCGTCCCGGGAGTATTGGGCAGGGTGAGCCCGTGTTTGAGCGCCAGCCCCGATCGCGGGCGCACCTGCATCTCCATTCCCTCCGGCAGGGCGAAGGCGAACCCCGTGGCCACGGCGCGCCTGTCGCCAGGTGCAAGGACGAAGTCCGGCTCGCAGGAGCACACGTCGTACCCCGCGCTGTGGCTCGTTTGTCTAGCGGGCAATGGCAGGTCGGGGTTGTGCGGCAGGCGCTTGATGCGCACCGTCAGGGGCAACGCGTCAGGGGGCATGGGAACTCGCGGGGATGGCGTCGGGAACGGACCGGGGACGGCAGGGGGAGCAGGTGAACATTCGAGGAGAAACCGCGTCAGGCGCAACGCCCCGGGAACCGAACGAGGGGCAGGAGCCGAAGCCCCCACCCCTCGCACCGTCCCGGCGTCGCGTGCTCGCCTACGACGCCACGAACTGCGACGCCTCGTGGTACTCCAGCCCGAAGGCCTCGGCAACGCCCTGGTACGTCACCTTGCCATCAAAGGCGTTGAGCCCCTTGAGGAGCGCCGGGTTCTCGCGCAGCGCCTTCTTCCACCCCTTGTTCGCCAGCTGCAGCGCGTAGGGGAGCGTGGCATTGGTCAGCGCCAGCGTCGACGTCCGCGGGACGCCACCCGGCATGTTCGCCACGCCGTAGTGGATCACGCCGTCCACGACGTAGGTCGGGTTCTCGTGCGTCGTCGCCTTGATCGTCTCCACGCACCCCCCCTGGTCGATCGCCACGTCGACGATGACGGAGCCGGGGCGCATGCGCTTGAGGTCCTCGCGGCGAATGAGCTTGGGCGCCTTGGCCCCGGGAATCAATACGCCGCCGACCACCAGGTCGGCCGTCGCGATCTGCTCCAGCACGTTGTGACGGTTCGAGTGGATGAGCTGCACGTTGGCCGGCATCACGTCGGACAGGTAGCGCAGCCGCTCCAGCGAGATGTCGAGGATGACGACCTTGGCCCCCATCCCGGCAGCCATCTTGGCGGCGTTGATCCCCACGATGCCGCCACCCAGGATGACGACCTTGGCCGGCGCCACGCCCGGGACGCCGCCCAGGAGGACGCCACGCCCGCCGTACAGCTTCTCCAGGTACTTGGCCCCTTCCTGCACCGCCATCCGCCCCGCCACCTCGGACATCGGCGTCAGGAGCGGAAGTTCGCGGCTCGGCAACTCCACGGTCTCGTAGGCAATGCACGTCGCCCCGGAGGCGAGGTGCGCCTTGGTGAGCTTCTCGTCAGCAGCAAAGTGGAAGTACGTGAAGATGGTCTGCCCCTTCTTCATGTGCGGCCACTCGCGCTCGATCGGTTCCTTCACCTTCATGATCATGTCGGCCTTGGCCCACGTCGCGGCCGCGTCCGGGGCGATCTGCGCGCCGACCGACGTGAAGTCGCTGTCGTCGAAGCCGCTCCCTTCGCCGGCCCCCTTCTCGATCAGGACCTGGTGTCCGGCCGCCACCAGCGCCTCGGCGCCGGCGGGGACGAGGGCAATGCGGTTCTCGTTCGTCTTGATTTCCTTTGGAACGCCAATGAGCATGGTCGTAAGGCTCGTGTCGATTGGTGGAACTCAGGCCGCGCCCGGCCCGGGGCCGAGGCTCAGCACGGTTTGCAGGTCGGGCTCGAAGAACGCCGCGGCGATCGCCGTGACCTCCTCGTCCCGAATGGCATCGATCTGCGACAGGACATCGTCGATTGGGCGATAGGGCTCGCCATACAGCTCCGTCGCCGCCGCGCGGTACATCCGTGATGACGAACTCTCGAGCGACAGGGTGACCTGCCCTTTCAGTTGCCCCCGCCCCGCCGCCACTTCCTCGGGGGTGAAGCCCTGCGCCGCGACCGCACGCATCTCGGCACGCACCGCATCGATGGCCAATGGCGCGTTCTCGGGCGCCGTGGCCAGGTAGACGCCGTGCGTCCCGCTGTCGGTGTGGTAACTGTGAAAGGAGGACACGGAGTACGCCAGCCCCATTTCCTCCCGTACGCGTTGGAATAAACGGGAACTCATCCCACCACCCAGCAACGCCGACGCCAGCGAGACGGCGTAGCGTCGCGTGTCGCCGTAGCGCACCGTCGGGATGCCGAGCACGATCTGCGTCTGCGCCGCGTCGCGCTCGACGTGGCGCACCCCGGGCGGGGCGGCCTGCGGGGGGGGCGGGACGGCCGGCTCGTCGTCGCCGTGCGGGACGGCTTCCCACCCGGTGTCGCGCAGCGCCGAGAGCAGTCGCTCGTGCTCCACGTTGCCGGCCGCCGCCACCACGATGTGGCGCGGCTGGTAGCCGCGCGCATGCAGCGCCCGCAACTCGGCCACGCCTAACGACGAGACCGTGTCGCGCGTGCCAAGGATCGAGTAGCCGTACGGGTGGTCGCCCCACAGCAACTCGTTATGCAGCTCGAACACGAGGTCGTCGGGCGTGTCGTCGACCATGGCGATCTCCTCGAGCACCACCTTGCGCTCCAGTAGGAGGTCCGCCTCGCGCAGCGTGGGGGCGAAGATCATGTCGCCAATGACATCGGCCGCCTGCAGCAGGTGCTCGTCGAGCACGCGCGCCTGGTAGGACGTGTGCTCGCGCGCCGTGTAGGCGTCGAGCGACCCACCCAGGTTCTCCAGCGACATCGCGATCTCCTTCGCGCTCCGCCGCCGCGTTCCCTTGAACACCATGTGCTCGAGCAGGTGCGACACGCCCATCAGCGGTCGTGGCTCGTGCACCGACGCAATGCGAACCCAGGCGCCGATCGAGACCGATCGAACGCCTGGCATGAACTCCGAGACCACGGTGAGGCCGTTGCCCAGTACGGTGCGCTGGACTCCTGCAACGGCCTCCTTCACGGTGTGTTGTGTCAAGCGCGCTCCCGCCTAGCGGTCGCCTCCGCGCCCGCCACGACGGCCGCGGTCACCGCCGCGGTCTCCACCACGGCGCGGGCCGCGGTCGCTGCGCTCCCGACGCTCGCCCCCTTCCTCACCCCCCTCGCTCCCTTCGCCGGCGGGTGCCTCTTCCGTCCCTTCCGGCTTGGGCAGGAGCGCCTTCATCGAGAGGCGCAGGCGGCCGCGCTCGTCGCGATCGATGAGCTTCACCGTGACGCGATCGCCCTTCTTCACCACGTCTTCCGGCTTCTCGACGCGCGTGTGCCGCATCTCGGACACGTGCAGGAGTCCTTCCGACCCCGGCATGATCTCGATGAAGGCGCCGAAGGCGGTGACGGTCTTGACCGTCCCTTCGTACGTCTCGCCGACGATCGGCTCGGCGGTGATCGCCATGACCATCTGGCGGGCACGATCCATCGATTCGCCACCGACAGCTGCAATGGTGACCAGCCCGGAGTCGTCGACCGTGATCTCGGCCCCCGTCTCTTCCTGGATCCCGCGAATCGTCTTCCCCTTGGGACCAATGAGGTCGCCGATCTTCTCGGGGTTGATCGTCAGCGTCACGATGCGAGGCGCGTACGGCGACAGCTCCGGACGGTGCGTGGCGAGCGCCTTGTTCATCTCGCCCAGGATGTGCAGGCGCCCCTCGCGCGCCTGCGCCAGCGCTTCCTTCATGATCTTGAGGTCGAGCCCCTCGATCTTGATGTCCATCTGGATCGACGTGATCCCGTGCTCGCTCCCGGCGACCTTGAAGTCCATGTCGCCCAGGTGATCCTCGGTGCCGAGGATGTCGGTGAGGATCGCGTACTTGTCCCCTTCCTTGATGAGCCCCATCGCCACGCCGGCAACGGCGGCGCGCGTCGGGACGCCGGCATCGAACAGCGCCAGCGAACCGCCGCACACCGAGGCCATCGACGACGAGCCGTTGGACTCCATGATGTCGGAGACGATGCGCAGCGTATACGGGAACTCCTCGAACGGCGGGAGGACCGCCTGCAGCGCACGCTCGGCCAGGTTGCCGTGGCCAATCTCGCGGCGCGACGTCCCGCGCACCGGGCGCACTTCGCCGGTGGAGAACGGCGGGAAGTTGTAGTGCAGCATGAAGGACTTGGTCGTCTCGCCGGCGTCCTTGATGGAGTCCAGGCGCTGCACGTCCTCGGCGGTGCCTAACGTGCAGGCCACCAGCGCCTGCGTCTGGCCGCGCGTAAAGAGCGCCGAGCCGTGGGCACGCGGCAGGACCGACGTGTCGATCGTGATGGGACGGACCTCGGTGGGCTTGCGGCCGTCGACACGGAACCCGGTCGACAGGACCTGCGAGCGAAGGGCGTTGTACTCGAGGTCATCGAGCACGCTCCCCACCAGCGACGCCCACTCCGGCTTTTCGGCGACCATCGCCTCCTTCACGGCGCGCTTGACCGCTTCCACGGCCTGCACGCGAGTGTGCTTCTCCTTCTGGTTGATCGCCTCGGCGATCTTCTTCTCGGCAGCCTTGCGGACCGCGTCGAGCACGTCGGACGGCGTCTCGGTCCTGGTCCACGCCATCTTCGCGACCGTCTGCGTCGCGAGAAGCTCCTGCTGCACGCCGATGAGTTCCTTGATGCCCTTGTGCGCGACGGTGAGCGCGTCGAGCGCGTCGGCCTCGCTGATCTCATTGGCCCCGCCTTCGACCATCACGATCGAGTCGGACGAACCGGCGACGACGAAGTCGAGATCCGAGTACTCGAGCTGCTGGAAGGTGGGGTTGAGGATCCACTTTTCCTGCACGCGTCCCACGCGCACGCCGGCAATCGGCCCCAGGAAGGGGATCTTGGAGGCGTTGAGGGCGAACGAGGTCGCGATGAGGCCGAGGACGTCGGAATCGTTCTCCTGATCGGCGGAGATCGTGTAGACGAAGACCTGCACCTCGTTCTTGAACCCTTCCGGGAAGAGCGGGCGGATCGAGCGGTCGATGATGCGCGCCGCGAGGATCTCGTGATCGTGCGGGCGCCCTTCGCGCTTGATGAAGCCGCCGGGGATCTTCCCCGCGGCGTAGGTCTTCTCGCGATACTCGACGGTGAGCGGGAAGAACGGGAGGGGGGACTGGTTGTCGCTGACGGTGACGGCGGCGATGACCATGGTGTCGCCAAAGGTGACGACAGCCGAACCGGCGGCCTGCTTGGCCATGCGGCCGGTTTCGATGACGAGGCGGCGCCCCGCGAACGTCTTTTCCAGGCGTTGCATCATGAGGATGACTGGGTCTCGTTAGAACACAAAACGCGCGGGCCCCGACGGGGCGACCGCGCGATTGCGTGATGAGCGACGTGTACTAGTGGCGGAGTCCGAGCTCACCGAGGACCTTCCGGTACCCCTCGACGTCGCTGCGCTTGAGGTACTCGAGCAACCGGCGGCGCTTGCCGACGAGCTTCAGCATGCCGCGCTTGCTGTGATGGTCCTTCTTGTGGCGCTTGAAATGGTCGTTGAGGTAGTTGATGCGTTCCGTCAGCACCGCTACCTGCAGGCGCGTAGAGCCAGTATCGCTTTCGCTGGCCTGGTACTTCGCGATCGTCGCTGCTTTTTCGAAAGCCATGTGATATATTCCGTACGCGGTCCAACGCTCGTGCGCTAAGTCCTTTGGAGACACGCAACTTACTCGAAGCGCCCATCACTGTAAAGGCGTCCCCTTAGTGCCTGAGCGCTATCTCGGAAAGTCGCTAGGAAAGTACCGGGTCGAAGAGCTCATTGGCTCCGGCGGATTCGCGTGGGTGTACCGCGGATTCGATCCCGAACTGGAGATCCCGGTCGCGCTCAAGGTCCTCAAGCCGCAGTTCGCGGGGGACCCCTCTTTCGAGGAGCGCTTCCGCCGTGAGGCGTCGACCGCCGCCAAGCTCCGGCACCCCAACATCGTGAAGATCTACGCCGTCGGCCGCGACGGCGAGGCGGTCTACTTCGCGATGGATTACCTCCCGACGGGGCTGGCCGACAAGCTCGAGTCGTCCCCATTCCTCCCCGAGGAGTTCGTGGTCCGCGTCGGGATCGACGTCGCACGCGCCCTTGGCTTCGCCCACCGCGAAGGGGTCGTCCACCGCGACATCAAGGTCGACAACATCCTGTTCGACTCCCACGGCAACGCCGTCGTCGCCGACTTCGGCATCGCGCGAGCGGTCACGGACTACACCAACCAGACCGGGACGAACATGGTGGTGGGGACCCCCCAGTACTTCGCCCCGGAGCAAGCCCGGGCGAAGCCGCTGGACGGGCGCGCCGACATCTACTCGCTCGGCGTCTCCCTCTTTCGCGCGGTTGCCGGGCGCCTTCCCTTCGAGGGCGACGACTGGTACCAGATTGCCCGCCAGCACGTCGAGGACCCTCCGCCCTCGCCGCGGTCGATCAACCCCGCGATCTCGCCCGCCTTCGAGCGCGTCCTCCTGCGTTGCCTCGCCAAGCACCCGGATGACCGCCCAGCGACCGGGGAGCAGCTCGCCGACGAGCTGACGGCAGTCCTCCACGCCCCCCAGGATGGCAACGCGCGCGCCTCCTACCTGTCTCCTTCGGAGACGCCCACGCTGGTGACGCCGCTCCAGCGCATCAGCCACCGCGCCGTGTGGCGGCGCGCCGCCCCGCTCACCGTCATCGTGCTCGCCGTGGCCGCCACCGCGATCGCCGTCTCGTTCTGGCGGCAGGGCGTTCCACCGGTGGTCGCGGCCACCGACTCGCTCCCCCTCGACACGACGACGACGCCGGGCGTGATCACCGCGACCGCTACGCCCGACACATCCCTGCCGGGCGACTCCGCGACCAAGCCGGCCGACTCGCTCGCCCGCGCCGTGCGCGACACCGCGAAGGCCAGGCCTCCCGCGACCACGATGGGGCGCCTCGTCGTCACTGCACCGGCCAACGCCCGCGTGAGTGTCAACGGCCAGGCGGTGGCCGACGGCTCGTGGCGCAGCGACTCGCTCCGTCCCGGTGAGTACACGGTCGCCGCGTCGCTCCCCGCCAGCGCGGGGTGCGAGTGGGCCTCGGTGGAGCAGCGCGTACGGGTACGCGCAGGCGCGCCGGCGACGGTGACGCTGTCGCCGCGCTCCTGCGGGACGATCGCCATCAACCTGCTGAACATTGCCAACGGGGCGCGTTTTGCCGTCGTGTCGGACGACGGATCGATCAGGGTCGACGGTGCGCTGCCGCGCGACGGCGGGATCGTGGTCCCGGTGGGCAACTACCGCGTGACGGCGCAGCAGCCGCTGTGCGCCCCGTACACCAATGAGGGAGTCAACGTCACCGCCGACCGCACCACGCGCCTCACCTTCCGCGTGATCTGCGAGAAGCAGTAGGGGGGTGCCGGGGGTGGCGAGTGGCCCGGCGCCCTAACGCGACGACACTACAACTGCGACCCCGCTGCCGCGCCTAACGCGGCGCCGAGCACCACGCCGCCCCAGAACGACTTGCGGCGGAACCAGGCGGGAGTCGCCTGCTGCAACAGGACGACGTGATCCGTCGTCACCGCGGTCGTCTGCCCCGTGACCAGGGCGGTGACGTAGCCCGCCTTGTCGACTCCAAGCACGCGCAGCCGCGCGACGAGGATGTCGCGCTTGCGAGGATCCACGGCGATCCCCGTTTGCCCGCGCTTGATCCAGTGCTCGGTCCCCGAGCGGAAACCGAGCGTCGTGTCCCCCACCGCGGCGATCTCGAATCGCACGCCCTTGAGCTGCGCGAACGCCGGACGCGCCCATGCGCCCATGACGAGGAGCGTGGCCGCACAGAGGGACAGGATCCGGATGGTCCGCCGCATCATTGGAAGAAGGTCGTCACCAGGCTCTTGATGTCGTTGAACATGACGAGCATGAACAGGAGCGCGATGGCCGCCACTCCCACCCGCGCAATCATCTCCTGCGTCCGCACGCTGAACTCGCTCCCCTTCACCCACTCGGCGATTCGCACCAGGATCTGGCCACCGTCCAGCAAGGGAACCGGGAGCATGTTGAGCACCGCGACGTTGATGCTCAGGAAGGCGAGGAGCCCGAGCAGGTCTTCCCACCCGTTCTTCGCCGCCTGGAACGACGTCCGCGCTATGGCGATCGGCCCACCGAGCTGCTGGACGGAGACGTCTCCGACAAACAAGCCGCGGACGACCTTCACGACCGCTCCCCCCATCTCCCAGGTCGCCTCCCACCCCGCCCCGATCGCCGGCCCGAGCGAGAGCTTCTCGCGCTGCGTGTATTGACGCGCGACGGCCCCGATGCGTCCCACCTTCACCGGCGCGCCGGTGACCCGGTCGACGTCGTCGCTCAGGCTCGGCGTGACCGGGAGGGTGACCCGCTCACCCGCGCGCACGACCTCGAAGGCGATGGTCTGCCCCGCGGAGGCCGAGACCTTGTCCAGCACATCGCGCCAGCGCGCGACCGGCGTCCCCTCGATCGCGACGATGGAATCGCTCGCCTGCAGCCCGGCCAGCGCGGCGGGGCGCCCGGCGACGACCGAATCGATCACGGCGGGCGACGGCGTCCGGCCGAAGTGCATGATCACCCCCGTCGACACGACCAGGGCGAGGATGACGTTCATGATAACGCCGGCCGAGAGGATGAAGACCTTGGCCGGAAGCGACTTCGATTCGATCCAGCGATCGGCCGGAACCGGGTGCGGTCCGAACGGACGCAGCGCCGTGGGATCGTACGGAATGGGATTCCATCCGCGCTGGTGCCCCGGTACCTCGCCCGGCGCCGCCGCTGTGGGGTCGGTCAGGTCCGCGCTCCCCTCGATGGCTGAGCCTCCCTCGGAGTCTTTCGTCGCCATGGCCACGAAGCCGCCGAGCGGGAGCCAGGACCAGCGATAGTCGGTCTCGCCCCACTTGAAGCCGAACAGGCGCGGCCCCCAGCCAAACGCGAAGACGGGGGCGTACACCCGCGCGAGCTTGGCCGCGAGGAAGTGACCGAGTTCGTGGACGAAGACCACGATCCCGAAGACCAGCAGTGGCGCGACAAACTTCAGCATGCGACGCGATCCTTCACGTGTTGGCGCGCTGCCGCGTCGGCCGCGAGCAGCGCCTCCCTGTCCCCGCCGGGCAACGCGTGCAGCGCGCCCAGTGCCGACTCGATGGCCGAGGAAATGTCCTGGAACCCGATGGCGCCCGCCAGGAACAACGCGACCGCCTGTTCGTTGGCCGCGTTGAAGACCGCGGGTGCCGCCCCCCCCGTGCGCCCTGCCGCGACTCCCAGCGCCAGCGCCGGAAAGTCGTCGTGGCGCACCGCCTCGAACGTCAGCGGCGACGACGCGACCGGGTCGAATCGAGGTACCCCATCATCGGTGATTCGCTCCGGATGCGTCAATGCGTAGAGGATCGGCAGCTCCATGGAAGGAATCCCCAACTGGGCCACGACGCTCCCGTCCACGAACTCCACCATCGAGTGGACGATGCTCTGCGGGTGCACCACCACCTCGATCCGGTCAAAGGAGATGCCGAAGAGGAAGTGGGCCTCGATCACCTCGAGCGCCTTGTTGGCGAGCGTCGCGCTGTCCACGGTGATCTTGCGCCCCATGCGCCACGTGGGGTGCTGGAGCGCGTCTTCCAACGTCGCCTCGCGCAGTCGCGCCGACGGCCAGCTGCGGAATGGCCCGCCCGACGCGGTGATGATCAGGCGACTGACCTCGCGGCCGGGGCGCGCGGCGAGGCACTGCAGGATGGCCGAGTGTTCGCTATCGACGGGGACGACCAGGCCACCACCGGCCTTCGCCGCCGCCGCCACGAGCGCTCCGGCCACGACGAGCGACTCCTTGTTGGCGAGCGCGACGCGCTTGCCGGCGCCGAGCGCCGCCAGGGTGGCATCGAGGCCGGCGGCTCCCACGATGGCGTTGATAACGGTGTCGACGGCGTCGAGCGTCGCCGCTTCGACGAGCGCCTCGGGCCCGACCTTCCACCCGGGGTGCGCGCCGCCATCGTCACGCGCCAGGGCGACGTAGCCCGCGTGCGTGGCCGCGGCCTGTGCCGCGAGCTCCTCGGCGTTGGCGTTGGCCGTGAGCGCCGCGACGGCAAATCGATCGGGGTGACGCGCGATGACGCGGAGCGACGAGCGCCCGATGGAGCCGGTGGAGCCGAGGACGGCGATGCGTTGCAACTGACGGCTCACGACGAGGGAGATGGCGGCGGCGCGGCGAAGGCCCCGGACGCGCTCAGGCCGGGGCGGCAATCAGGAGGCGCCCCAGGATCAGGTACGCCACCGGAAGAACGAAGTAGAGCGAATCGAGCCGGTCGAGGATCCCGCCGTGTCCGGGCAGGAGCTGCGACGAATCCTTCACCCCCGCCTCGCGCTTGAGGAGCGATTCGGCGAGATCTCCCACCTGCGCCGCCGCCGAGATCACCACGCCAAAGGCGAGCGCCGTCCACGGCGCCAGCGCCAGCTGCGACAGCGGGCGAAGCACGTGCAGGTTGTACGCATAGGCGACGATCATCGTGATGACGAGGGCGCCGACGGCGCCGGCGCGCGTCTTTCCCGGACTCACGGAGGGGATGAGCTTGGCCTTGCCTAGCGAGCGCCCCACGAAGTACGCGCCAATGTCCGAGGCCCACGTGAGGATCACCGGGAAGAGGACCAGCGCCGTGCCGGCCGCCGGCTCGATGACGAACCGGTGGTGTCGCAGGGCGTAGCCGAAGGCGAGCATCCCGCCGGTGTACAGTGCACCGAAGACGGTGACCGCGACCGACTCCAGCGGGCGTCCCCCCACACCGCGGGCCCAGATGGACGCGCCGAGCAGCGCCACGAACACGGTGCCCCCCACAGCCGCGGGGGAGCGCAGCAGCTGCAACCGGTCGGCATGCGCGAGGAGCGGGAGGGCGGCGGCGAGCGGAATGCCTAACGCATCCATGGGCTCCACACCGCCACGGCGCGCCATGCGGTACAGCTCCCACGCGCCCAACCCGCCGGCCAAGCCGAGGAATGCCGCAAGTGGCAGCTCCCCCAGCCACACCATCGCGATGGCCAGGGGAGCAGCGATGAGCGCCACCACGACGCGGCGCGCGAGTTCACCCATGCGCCACAGGGTGACGGGCCTGTCGAGCGTGTCCGCTCACACTTCCATGATCTCGGCTTCCTTCGACTTCACCAGCCCGTCGATCCTGGCGATGAAGTCGTCGTGCACCTTTTGCAGCTCCTTCTCGGCGTGCTTCACGTCATCCTCGGAGACGCCGTCGAGCTTCTTGAAGCGGTCGCGCGCCTCGGTGCGCCAGTGGCGAACGGCCACCTTCCCTTCCTCGGCGAACTTGTGGACCACCTTCACGAGGTCCTTGCGGCGCTGCTCATTCATCGCCGGGAGCGGGATGCGGACGATGTTCCCCTGGATGGCGGGATCGAGCCCCATGTCGGACTCGCGAATCGCCTTCTCGATCGCCTTGATCTGCCCCTTGTCGAACGGGGTGACGACGAGGAGGCGCGGCTCGGGCGACGACACGTTCGCCACCTGGTTCATCATCATGTGCGAGCCATACATCTCGACACGCAGCGTGTCGAGCATCGTCGGATTCGCCTTCCCGGAGCGGATCGTCGTGAACTCGTGCTTGGTGTTCTCGAGCGACTTCTCCATGTGCGCGCGAGTGTCCTTCAGGATGTTCTGGATTGTGCTCATCGGACGATGGTCCCCACGCGCTCGCCGCGCACCGCGCGCGCGACGGCGCCTTGCTCGTGAATGTTGAGGACGATGAGCGGCAGCTTGTTCTCCTTGCAGAGCGTCACTGCCGTCTGGTCCATCACTCCCAGCTCCTCGAGCATCACGTCGCGGTAGGAGATCTGCTCGTATCGCTTGGCGCTGGGATCCTTCTTGGGATCGGCCGAGTAGACGCCATCCACGCTGGTCGCCTTGATGATGACTTCGGCCTTCATCTGGATCGCCCGCAAGGCTGCAGCGGTGTCGGTGCTAAAGTACGGGTTCCCCGTCCCCGCGGCAAAGATCACGACGCGCCCCTTCTCGAAGTGGCGCAGCGCGCGGCGACGGATGTACGGCTCGGCGAGTTCCTCCATGCGAATGGCCGTCATGACGCGCGTATCGAGCCCCTTCTTCTCGAACACATCCTGCAGGGCGAGGGCGTTGATGACGGTGCCGAGCATCCCCATGTAGTCAGCGGCAACACGGTCCATGCCGAGCGCAGCGAGCTGCGTCCCGCGGACCATGTTGCCGCCACCAATGACCAACCCGATGCCGACGCCGGAGTCGGCCACGCCCTTGATCTCGTCGGCGAACTGATTGACGCGATTGAAGTCGAAACCCGCCCCCTTGTCTCCGGCGAGAGCCTCGCCGGAGAGCTTGAGGAGGATGCGGCGGTACGGCGCGGGGGCGTCAGTCACGCGCGATTACTCCTCACCCATCTGGAAACGCACGAAGCGACGCACCGTGAGCGGGGCGCCGACGCTTTTGGCAACCTCGTCCACGCGCTGCTGGATGGTCTTGGAGTCGTCGCGGACCCACGGCTGCTCGACGAGGACGATCTCGCCGAAGAGCTTGGCCACGCGCCCGTCCACCATTTTCTGCACGATGGCGTCGGGCTTGCCGCTCTCCTTGGCCTGGGCCTCGAAGATGGCGCGCTCGCTGGCCACGAACGCGGCGGGGACTTCCTCGCGCGACGCGGCCACGGCGACGCGCGGCACGCCGGCGGCGACGTGCTCGGCCACCTCACGGGCGAGCGCCTCGACCGCGGCGCCAGCGCCGCCGGTGATCTCCACGAGCGCGGCCACCTTGTGGTTGAAGTGCACGTACACGCCTAACGCGCCGTCGGTCTTGTAGCGCGCGTAGCGACGGAGCACGACGTTCTCCCCCGTCTTGGCCGACGCCGCCTTGACCGCTTCCTCGACCGTCTTGCTGGTGTCGGCGTGGAAGGGCTGGGCGAAGAGCTTCCCTTCCCCGGCCACGTGCACGGCCTCGTCGAGCGACTCGTCCTGGTGGACCTGCACGGCGAGCTGCTGGGCCAGTGCCCCAAACTCGTCGTTGCGCGAGACGAAGTCGGTCTCGGAGTTGACCTCGACGAGCGCGATGCTCTTGCCATCGGGCGCCGCGACGGCAACGATGCGCCCTTCGGAGGCGGCGCGACCGGCGCGCTTCTCGGCCTTCGCGATCCCCTTGGTTCGGAGGATGGCGATGGCCTTGTCCATGTCACCCTGGGCCTCTTCGAGCGCCTTCTTGCAGTCCATCATCCCCGCGCCGGTGCGGCTGCGGAGTTCGGCGATGTCCTTCGCCGTGATCGGCATGCTCATGGTCGTTTCCTTCGAATCCCTGCGGATTCCATTCGAATCGTGAGAACGCCGCCGGCTGGGGTGCCGGCGGCGCTGGTCAGTACTGCGTCGATTGGGCGAGTCGGCTCGACTCGCGCCGCGTCGGTTCGGGGGCGCCGGCATGGCCCCCCGGCCGTTGGTTCCTCTTACTCCGCGGCGTCGTCTCCGCCGGCATCACCGGCATCGGCCGCTTCCGCGCCTTCCGCGCTCTCGGCGCCCGCCTCACCCGACTTGAGTCGAGCGGCGATCGCCTCGGGCTTGGCCCGCCGACGGCGCGGACGGCGGCGACGGCGACGCTCCTCCTCGCTCCCCGGCGCGGCGGCCGGCTCGAGGCCGCGATCGGAGCTGTAGGTGCTCTCCTCGGCGTCCTCTTCCTGCGAGCGGACCGGGGCTTCACGG
This sequence comes from Gemmatimonadaceae bacterium, assembly GCA_020852815.1. NCBI lineage: Bacteria > Pseudomonadati > Gemmatimonadota > Gemmatimonadia > Gemmatimonadales > Gemmatimonadaceae > Gemmatimonadaceae bacterium. Next base: position 227,002 of record JADZAN010000001.1, read on the forward strand.
CGCGCCTCGGCGATCGTATCGGCGATCATGCGCGTGATCAGCTCGACCGAACGAATGGCGTCGTCGTTCCCGGCAATCGGGACCGTGATCTGGTCGGGATCGGAGTTGGTGTCACAGATGGCGACCATCGGGATTCCGAGCTTGTTGGCCTCGGAGACCGCGATGCGCTCCTTCTTGGAGTCGACGATGAACAGGAGCCCGGGGAGGCGCGCCATGTTCTTGATGCCCGACAGGTTCTTGGAGAGCTTGTCGCGCTGACGCGAGAGCAGGAGCTGCTCCTTCTTCGTGTAGTTCTCGAACTCACCACCTGCCTCGGAGCCCGCTTCGAGTTCCTTGAGGCGACGCGTCTGCTTCTTGACGGTCTGGAAGTTGGTGAGGAGGCCACCCAGCCAGCGCTCGGTGACGTGCATCGCGTTGCAGCGGTCGGCCTCGCCCTTCACGATCGCCGCCAGCTGGCGCTTGGTGCAGACGAAGAGGACGTTGTCGCCGCGCAGGATCACGTCGCGCACGAGCTTCTGCGCGAGTTCGATCTGCCGCAGGGTCTTCTGCAGATCGATGATGTGGATGCCGTTGCGCTCGGCGAAGATGAAGCGGCGCATCTTCGGGTTCCACCGGCGGGTCTGGTGGCCGAAGTGCACGCCTGCTTCGAGCAGTTGTTCGAGGGTCGGGGAGGACATGTGAGCCGTTGCGAATCGTTTGGGTTGTTCGACCTTCCCTGTCAACGCCGCCTACGACCAGCTGGGCTGGCACCCGCGGAGGCTCGAGAGAAGTGCGATATGAAGACGGACGGGAGACGAGAGACGGGAGACGGGAGTGCTCGCCGCTGCGCGGCTCGCGGACTCGCCGTAGAGAGAGAGGGCCGTGAGCTGCGGGCTTCGAGCGGTCGTCGGCGCCGAGGCGCCGACACTCCCGTCTCCCGTCTCCCGTCCCCCGTCGGTGGTTCTAGCGCTTGGAGAACTGGAAGCGCTTGCGGGCGCCGGGGCGCCCCGGCTTCTTGCGCTCGACCGCGCGGGCATCACGCGTGAGCAGTCCCAGGTCGCGCAGCTTGCGGCGGTACGTCTCATCGATGTCGACGAGCGCGCGGGCCACGGCGAGGCGCAGCGCCCCGGCCTGTCCCGTTTGTCCGCCCCCTTCAACATGCGCCTTGACGTCATAGCGACCGAGGGTGTCGGTCGCCGTGAACGGCTGCTGGATCGCCGTCACCAGGGTCGGACGGGGGAAGTAGTCGCCGAGGGTACGGCCGTTGACGTCCCACTTGCCCGAGCCGGGCTTCACGTACACACGGCAGACCGCTTCCTTGCGGCGGCCAACGGCGTGCATCTGTCCGTTCTCAGCCATCCCTACTCACTCTTGCTGTTGAAGGTCAACGCCGTCGGCTTCTGGGCGACGTGCGGGTGGTTCGCATCAGCGTACACGCGGAGCTTGAGGCGCAGGACCTGGCGCGCCAGCGCCGACTTCGGGAGCATCCCGTGCACCGCCTTCTCGATCACGCGCTCCGGATGGGTCGCGATCATCTTGGAGAACGGCGTGTACTTCTCGTGCCCCATGTAGCCGGTGTGGCGGAAGTACTGCTTCTGTTCCGCCTTGCGCCCCGTGACCTTCACCTTGGACGCGTTGATGACAATGACGTTGTCACCGGTGTCCATGTGCGGCGTGTAGATCGGCTTGTGCTTGCCGCGAAGGATCTTCGCGACTTCAGAGGCCAGACGCCCAAGCACCATGCCTTCGGCATCGACGATGTACCACCGCCGGTCGATGTCCTTGGGGGTCGCGGAAAAAGTCTTCATGATCGGAAACGAATGACGAGGACGACGCTCGGGCGGTGCGCGCCCAGACGTGGCGCATCCAGCGCCGAAAGGCGCTTTTTGGCAGACATGCAACGTAGACAGGGCATGAGGCCATGTCAACGGAGCCACCTGCGCGAAATGCCCATCGCATCGCGCTTTACCTCCGCCCGCGTGCGCTGGCCTTACGCGAACTCGACCAGCACCGCCCCCTTCTCGACCGCGCTCCCGGGCTGGGCCAGCACCGCCCGCACCACCCCCGCCGCGGTGCTCCGGAGCTCGTTCTCCATCTTCATCGCTTCCATCACGACCAGCCCCTGCCCCGCCTCGACGGTGTCACCCACCGCCACCTGGACGCGCACAATCAAGCCGGGCATGGGGGCAACCAGGGGGCGCGGGCCGGCGGCCGCCGTGCTGGCGTTGGTCAGGTCGCGAATGGTCCGCATGCGCTCGTCCAGCGCCTCGACCTCGAAGCGGTAGCCGTCCATCCACAGCGCGTACTTCCCGCGAGCATCGCCGCGGCGGGCGGCCACGCGGTGCATCTCGCTCCCGATCGTGACCAGATGAATGGGAGTCCCCTCCACGTCGGCGAGGTGCGCCGGCACGAGCTCGCCGTCCACGCGCACGCCGTCAGCCTCCAGGTCGACCTCGAGTCGTTGGCCGTTCACGTCGACGATGTACTTCACTCACACCTCCGGAACGAGAAGGCACACGGTCTCCACGTGCGCCGTCTGCGGAAACATGTCGTAGGGCTGGACTCGCGCCACCCGGTACGAGGGGAGTCGCGCCACGTCGCGGGCGAGCGTCGCCGGATTGCAGCTGACGTAGACGATGCGGGCCCCGCCACCCCCTGCGAGATCGTGCGCGGCCGCGTCGCGCGTCGCTCCCTCGCGCGTCGCTCCCTCGCGCGGTGTCTCGCGCGATGTCTCGCGCGATGCCGCCAGCGACGCCTCGAGCGACGCACAGACGCGCGCGTCGACGCCGGTGCGAGGTGGATTGAGAATCACCACGTCGGCGGGGAGGTGATGCGCGATCACGTCCTCGACCCGGGCGCAGATGGCGCGCGAGGGGGGCTCGAGCCGGCGCGCGGAGTGCGCCGATGCCTCGCGGTCCAGCTCGATCGCCGTCACGCGGAGTCCAGCCTGGGCGAGCACGGCGGCGGTATCCCCCACGCCGGCGTAGGCGTCGACCACCGTCGCCGGCCGTTGCTCCTGCACCCACGACACCACATCGGCGTGCAAACGCTCGGCAACAGGTGAATTGACCTGCTCGAACGAGGCCGCCGGACGATCGGGGTCGACGTCGAGCACATCATGCACTCGAGCGTCCTGGTCCGTCCACCGCACGACGCTGAACGAGGGGAGGCGCCCCGCGAAGTCACGCGCATGGGCCCACGACTTCACCCCTTCGAGGACGAAGGCGAGCGAATCGCCCGCCAGGCGCACGGCGCCGCGCAGTTCCCCGATGCGGGGGAGATCCCCTTCGGCCGCCATCACCTCGCGCCACCCCGCCACCACCTTCGGGTGTGTGATGGGGCACTCCTCCAGCGTGAAGACGCGGTCCACGTCGTCCCACTGGTGGAGCCCGGCGCGCCAGTGGCCGGCGTCGTTTCGCAGCGTCAGCGTGAGCTTGTTCCGATAGCCCCACGCCTCCGGCGACGGGACGAGCGGCGGGACATCGACCGGCCGTCGCGCGATGCGCGCGAAGGCGTCGGCGACGATGCGGCGCTTGGCCTCGCGCTGCGCCTCGATGTCCAGGTGTTGCAGCTGACACCCCCCGCAGCGATCGCCTTCGTAGTGGCGACAGCGTGCCGCGATGCGGTGCGGCCCGGGCTCGACGATGGTCCGCAGGCGCCCATGCCCCAGGCGGTCTTTCCGGACGTAGGTGAAGTCGGCGACATCGCCAGGTGCAGTGCGCGGCACGAAGACGGCGAGCCCATCGACGCGCGCCACCCCCGCCCCGCCAGCAGCAATGGACTCCACGCGCGCGGTCGCGCGCACGGGCGGCGCGCCGGGGGGCGGCGCCCCGCGTCGCGTGGGGGTCCGCCCCCCCTTTCCCGCGCGCGCGTCGAAACGACGGTGCGTCACGGGACTAGCGCAGCCCCTCACGGCGCGCAGCGAGGCGCCACGCGTCGGTGGATGGAGATGACGGCCCGCTGGCAGAGACTGCGGCGCCGGCCGACGCGCCCGATCCGCTCGCGGCACCACCGCCGGCGCCGGCGCCGTTCGTGGCCGCGGGCGCAGCACCGGCGCCACGGCGCGGGGTGGCGCGATCGCGATCGGCAAGGAGCGCAGCGGCAATGGCGGCGGCGCGCACGCGCGCGCGCGGCGCGGCCGGTGCCACCAGCTCCGGGAGGCGGCGCTCCAGCCACTGGATCTCGATCGCCCCGCGCCGGAACTCCTCGTCTTCCATGACGCGCAGGTGAAACTCCCGCGACGACTCGATGCCGACGATGGTGAGTTCGCTCAGGGCGCGGTGCATGCGGGCGATGGCCTGGTCGCGCGTGGCCCCCCACACGATGAGCTTGGCGAGCATGGGGTCGTAGTGCAGCCCGACCGTCGACCCCGACTCGATCCCGCCGTCCCAGCGGACGCCCGGGCCAGCCGGCAGGTGCAAGTACTCGATGCGACCGGTGCTGGGGAGAAAGCCGTTGGCCGGGTCCTCGGAGGTGATGCGGCACTCGATGGCCCACCCGCGCGGGGTGATGTCGGCGGGGAACGGGAGGCGCTCGCCAGCCGCAATTCGCAGCTGCCACTGCACCAGGTCGATTCCCGTGACCAGCTCGGTGACCGGGTGCTCGACCTGGAGGCGCGTGTTCATCTCCAGGAAGTAGAAGTCGCCATTGCGATCGAGGAGGAACTCGCACGTCCCGGCGTTCACGTAGCCGGCGGCGCGGGCGGCGGCGACGGCGGTCTCGCCCATGCGGCGCCGCAGTTCCGGCGTGACCGCGACCGAGGGCGCCTCCTCGATCATCTTCTGGTGGCGACGCTGCACGGAGCACTCGCGCTCACCTAACGAGAGCACCGTCCCGTGCTGGTCGGCCAGCACCTGGATCTCCACGTGGCGCGGCCCCTCGATGTACTTCTCGAGGTAGACCGCGTCGTCGCCGAAGGCGTTCTTCGCCTCGCGCCGCGCCGAGTCGAGCGCCCCCTCCAGCTCGCGCGGCTCGCGCACCACGCGCATCCCCTTTCCGCCACCTCCCGCCGCCGCCTTGAGCAACACGGGGTAGCCGAAGCGAGCCGCGAGGTCGGCCGCCTCGCGTGCGTCCGACAGCGCCTCGGTCGTCCCGGGAACGACGGGGACGCCAGCCCGGATGGCCAACTGGCGCGCCGACGTCTTTGACCCCATCGCGGCGATCGCCTCGGCGGGGGGGCCGATGAAGACGAGTCCCGAGTCGCGCACCAGGCGAGCGAACCACTCGCGTTCGGAGAGGAAGCCGTAGCCGGGATGAATGGCCTGCGCCCCCACCTGCTTCGCCGCTTCGACAATACGCTCACCGACCAGGTACGACTCGCTCGACGGTGCCGCGCCGATGTGCACCGCCTCGTCGGCCTCTCGCACGTGCGGCGCCTGCGCGTCGGCATCGGAGTACACGGCCACCGAGGTGATCCCCAGTTCCTGGCACGCGCGGATGATGCGCAAGGCGATCTCGCCGCGGTTGGCGACCAATACCTTGGTGAACATCAGAAGACGAGAGGACGGGAAGACGAGAAGACGAGGGACGGCATCTAGAGCGGGAGGTTGCCGTGCTTGCGCGGCGGGTTGCGATCTCGCTTGCCTTGCAGCGTCTCGAGCGCATCGATGAGGCGCGGGCGGGTGTCGCGCGGGTCGATGATGTCGTCGAGGAAGCCGCGCGACGCCGCCACGTAGGGATTGGCGAACTTCTGCGTGTACTCGGCCACGCGCTCGTCCATCGCCTTCTGCGGATCGTTGGACTCGGCGATTTCCTTGCGGAAGAGGATCTCGACGGCGCCCTTGGGTCCCATCACCGCGATCTCGGCCGTGGGCCAGGCCACGTTGAAGTCACCGCGGATGTGCTTCGAGCTCATCACGTCGTACGCGCCGCCGTACGCCTTGCGCGTGATGACGGTGAGCTTGGGGACCGTCGCCTCGCAGTACGCGTAGAGGAGCTTGGCCCCGTGGCGGATGATCCCGCCGTGCTCCTGGGCCACGCCGGGAAGGAAGCCCGGGACGTCCTCGAAGGTCACGATGGGGATGTTGAAGGCGTCGCAGAAACGGACAAAGCGCGCCGCCTTCACCGAGGCGTTGATGTCGAGGACACCCGCCAGCACCGCGGGCTGGTTGGCGACGATCCCGACGCTGAAACCGCCCAAATGCGCAAAGCCGACGACGATGTTGCCGGCGTAGTCGCGATGGACCTCGTAGAATTCGCCGTCGTCGACCACGCGCCGGATGACGTCGTGGATGTCATACGGCTTGTTCGGGTTGTCGGGCACCAGGTCGAGCAGCGCCTCGTCGCGGCGATCGCGCGGGTCGCGAGCGCTCCCGCGCGGGGGATCGTCCAGATTGTTCTGCGGGATGTAGCGGAAGAGATCTCGAATGCCCTGCAGGCATTGCAGCTCGGAGTCGTGCGCGAAGTGCGCCACCCCCGAGGTGCCGGCGTGGGCATCGGCCCCGCCGAGCTGCTCCATCGTCACGTCCTCGTGCGTCACCGTCTTCACGACGTTGGGCCCGGTGACGAACATGTACGACGAGCCGCGCACCATGTAGACGAAGTCGGTGATGGCGGGGGAGTACACGGCGCCTCCGGCGCATGGCCCGAGGATGGCCGAGACCTGCGGGACGACGCCGGAGGCCATCGTGTTGCGCAGGAAGATATCCGCGTAGCCGCCTAACGACACGACCCCTTCCTGGATGCGTGCGCCGCCGGAGTCGTTGAGGCCGATGACCGGGGCGCCGTTGCGCACGGCGAGGTCCATCACCTTGCAGATCTTTTCGGCGAACGTCTCGGAGAGCGAGCCGCCAAAGACGGTGAAGTCCTGCGAGAAGACGTAGACCAGCCGCCCCTCGATGCGTCCGTGGCCGGTCACGACGCCATCGCCGTAGACCACCTGCGCCTCGAGCCCGAAGTCGGTGGAGCGGTGGGTGACAAAGCGGTCGTACTCGACGAACGACCCTTCGTCGAGGAGGATGTCGAGGCGCTCGCGGGCCGAGAGCTTTCCCTTGTCGTGTTGGGCCTTGATGCGGGCGGGGCCGCCTCCCTGCTCCGACTCGGCGCGGCGGCGCTCGAGGAGCTCGAGTTTTTCGCGCATGCTCATGGGCGCGTAAGGTAGTGTACCACGCCCCCGGGAGCACGGGGCTCCCGGGGGCGTGGGCGAACGTTTGGCGCCAGCTGCGGCGCGGCCGTTACTCGTCGATCGGAAGCTCCGTCGGGATCTCGCCGACCACGTCGCCGTCCTCGGTGTGGATCTTGGACGGCGTTTCCGGCTTGGGCGGCTGCTCTTCCGGGATGGCCGTGACGGTGAGGACGATGCGGCGGTGGATCGGATCGACTTCGACGACGCGCAGGTCGAGGTTCATCCCTTCCCAGCAGACGTCGGCGGGGGAGGTGATGGCCTTGTCGGCCGGGAGGTGCGAGAGCGGGACGAAGCCTTCGATGTCGTTGCCGATGTCGACGACGACGCCCTTCTCCATCAGGCGCACGACGCGGCCGCGGAGCTCGGTGCCGACCGGGTAGGTCTCGCCGATGCGGAGCCACGGATCCTCGCTGGCCTGCTTGAGGCCTAACGAGATGCGCTTGTTCTCGGCGTCGATGTTGAGGATCACGACGTCCACCGTATCACCCTTCTTGACCACTTCCGACGGGTGCTGGACGCGCTTGGTCCACGACATGTCGGAGATGTGGATGAGCCCATCGATGCCGGGCTCGATCTCGACGAAGGCGCCGAACGACGTGAGGTTGCGGACCTTGCCGGAGAGGCGCGTGCCGACCGGGTACTTGAGCGGCAGCACCATCCACGGATCCTGCTCCGTCTGCTTCATGCCGAGCGAGATCTTCTCCTCGTTCGGGTCGACCTTGAGGACCACAGCCTCGATGGTCTCGCCGATGGAGACGATCTTCGACGGATGGCGGACGTTGCGGGTCCACGACATCTCGCTGATGTGCACGAGCCCTTCGATGCCGGGCTCGAGCTCGATGAAGGCGCCGTAGTTGGTGATCGAGACGACCTTGCCGGCGACGCGCGTGCCGACCGGGTACTTCTCGATGACGTCCTTCCACGGATACGGCTGCAGCTGCTTGAGGCCTAACGAGATGCGCTCGCGCTCCCA